>VGTI01000123.1 GCA_016874735.1 Deltaproteobacteria bacterium | reverse complement strand
GGAAGGCGGATGACTCTGGATTCCACCGGACAGTCAGGCAGGGGCTCGACGCGACGGCAACTGCGGCAAATAATGTGGTGGTGATGGTGATCCTTGCGATGAAGTTCGTAACGAATGGCGCCATCACCAAAATCGCAGCGGCTGATGAGTCCTAGCTCTTCAAATTTGGCGAGGCAGCGATAAATAGTGACCAGGTCGCAGGCGAGTCCCGCCGTTTTGGTCACGGTTGCGTGAATTTCTTCTGATGTAAACGGACCATGGGAGGCGGCCAGCATGTCGAGGATGGCCGTTCTAGGGCGCGTCACTTTCAATTTGGCGGCGCGCAACAACTCACCACTGTCTTGGTGGACATGCGTACTCACTGCCTTGGCATCGATGGCTTTTTGTTTTGAGGAGGCCATGCAACGGTCTCGCGTGGTAAGTGGAAAACAAGCTTTCTCACCGCATTTGTCTCGTATACTGGTGATCCGCTCCCAGAGCAAGGGCGTGTTGCAAATCGATTGCAATTAAGTTAAGCTGCGCCGTCATCTGCAGACGTGGCTAAAAGGGCAATAATTTCCGTATGCAAAAGCTATTCGTCCAGCTCCAGTTACTAGCCACACTGATCGTCGGCGGTACCGAGGCAAGGGCGCACACCGACGATGGGTCAGGTCTGAAAACTTGCGTGACCTTGGACCTGATGGGCAGCTTCAACGCACCGCGGATGACGCAGGCTACGGACCGCTTTGCCGTCCGCGAGTCGGAGCTCCTACTCTACGGGCCGATCGATCACCTATTTGATGGCGTGCTGAACGTCGCGGCGCACGGTGATACAGCCCGTCCACTTGTGGAACCACACGAGGCCTATATTGGCTCAAGCAAGCTGATCCCCCGCTCTCGCTTTCGGCTCGGGCAATTTTTCCTCGGGCTCGGTAGGCTTAACCACTTTCACCGTCACGACTGGCCAGTCGTCACAGCTCCGAAGTCTCAGCTTGAGTTTTTCGGCTCTGAGGGGGCTTTTGATACTGGTGCTGAGTATACTTACCTGGCGCCGCTGCCATTTTTTCTCGAGCTGACGGCTGGTGTGACCAACGGCTGGACTTACGGGCACGTGCATAATGCCGGTGTTAAGCCTCGGGTACCTACTACTTACGGACGCGCAGCAACTTACCTATCACTCCCCGCCGGCGGCGGCATGCAGACCGCGGTCAACTACCTAACGCGCAAGTCTGCCCAAGGCGATAGCATGACCCTGAGCGGCATCGACTTGACGGCCAAGTGGCGTCAGCCTGATGGTGCCGGATTTTTGCTGCAGGGTGAAATCTGGCAGCGCCAGCTCGCACCCTTGGTGGGTAAAGAAGAACGCTCGGTCGGCCTCTATGTGCTGCCGCAGTATAGTTTCAGTCCCGAGTGGCATTTGGGTCTTTTACTTGATTACTTTACGGTACTCAGCCTGAAAGACATCTCTGGCAAACCAGTCGCTAACGCGGAGCAGCGTTACGTGCCGACCTTGACTTATAAATCCAGTGAGTTTGTCACTTTCCGCGCAGCTTTCGACTGGACTACCGCTAAACAACAAGGCGTTGCAGAGCGCTTCAGCAAGATGCTCCTACTGCAAGCCGCTGTTAATCTTGGAGCCCACCCCGCCCATGAGTTTTAGAACCGTGCTGAGATCTGTCTTTGCCCTCGTTTGTACTGTGGTCACGACTGGTATGAGCCATCAGGCGTCCGCTAAGGTCAAAGTGGTCACAACTGTTCCTGAGCTCGCTTATGCCGCTGGTGCAATCGGGGGTGATTTAGTTGAGGCCAAAGCTCTACTTCGTGGACGGGAAAATCCCCACTTCGTCGACGCCGTACCTGAGTTTACAAGGCTCACGGCCGAGGCGGATGTCGTATGTATCGTTGGCCTTGATCTGGAGATCGGCTACATGCCCGCAGTGCTGACGCGATCAGGCAACGCCAAGGTACAGCCAGGCGGCGCAGGCTACTGCGAGGCAGGCAAGAGCGTCCAGGCCATCGAGAAACCGACCGGTCCAATCGACCGCTCCATGGGTGACGTACACCCATCGGGCAACCCGCACTTCTTTCTGAGCCCCAAGGCTCTGGCAGCTAGTGGTGCCACGATTGTGGCCGCGTTGAGCGCAGCCGATCCAGCCCACGCTCAAGCCTACCGCCAAGGACATGCCCAGTTTGAGAAGGCAATGATGGCGCTCGATCACGAGATTGACGTTATTTTGACTCCGTTGAAAAAACTGCAGAAGGACAACGGAGGCCGCGGCGTGATTATCGAATATCATCGCGAATTCTCCTATTTCTTGGCCGATCACGGCCTGCTCAGCAGCGGCAGCATCGAGGAAAAACCAGGGGTTCCGCCTTCGGCTGGACGCTTAGCCGAGGTGGCATTAACGGCGAAAAGCAGCGGCGTGAGGGTCGCACTAGCGGCAGATTATTTCCCCAAAAAGACTTTGGATCGCTTCGCTGAACTGTCCGGTATTCCTCTAGTGATTGTGCCTACGATGATCCAGGCCGGTACCAAAACCGCGACCTACGATGAGCTTCAGCGTCATATTGCCCGCTCGGTTGTAGAGGCCACCACGAAACCGAGCCAGGGTCACTGATGAATCAAGCATCTCTGCTTAAGATTGATGGCCTTAGCTACGGTACTCCCGATGGTCGTCCGTTGGTCAAAGGCCTTGATGTGGACCTTGGTTCTGGCCAGATCCTCGCCGTGACTGGACCGAACGGAACTGGCAAGTCTACATTACTTCAGGTGCTTCTTGGGGCGCACCGCGCACTCAGTGGAACAGTGTCAGTAAGAGCGACGACAGTGGGTTACTTGGCGCAACTCCAAAATCGCGAATTTCATATTCCCATGACTCTTGCTGATGTCATGGCTATCCACAATAGCGGATCATTCAGTCGTGTCCAGGCCACAGGGCTTGGACTGCTTGACACAGCCGCCTTGAGCCTATCGTGGAATACAGCCAGTGGTGGTGAGCGACAGAAGACTCTACTGACCCAAATTCTCCTATCTAAACCTCAGCTACTCGTGCTTGACGAACCCACAAATCACCTCGATGCCAAAAGTCGCTCGCACCTGTTAGGTCTACTAGATGACTATGTGGCATCAGGCGATCGCTCGATCATCATCGTGTGCCACGAGAAACTCATCACGGAGCACTCATTGCATCAGGTGAAAGTGCTCGACCTCTCTAAATTCGCGAGTTGAAGATGCAGGCGTTGTTCTCGATATATGCTGTGACGATCCTAGCCGCTTCCGTTTTGGGTGCGGCCCTAGCTGGCCTTGGTACGCAACTAGCGGCGCGGGATCGAGCCATGCAGACACTCTGTATTAGCCAAGGTGCTATGCTCGGCGTGCTGCTAGGACTTGGTATATTCGATTTCATGGCAGACCTTGCCCTGGTCTCGAGTGGCGCCCCGTTTGTTCTGGGTCTGGTACTTGCTGCAGCCACGTCCTACGTCAGTGAACGCTTAGCGGCGAGCGGCGGGAGCTCTAACAACACTCACTTTGCAGCACTATTTGCAGTGCTTCTTGCATGCGGTTATTTAATCAGCGCGCTGTTCCCCATGCTCGAAAGCCATATGTCACAAAAATACTTTGGCGATCTCGCTACTCTGAGCCGATCGGAATCGTACGCGACACTTGCCGTCGGACTAGTGCTACTGCCCTCTGCTATAGTCTTCCGCCGTCAAATTACCAGAGACTCGTTTGCGATTGCCATTCTCGGCGCTCCGCAAAAATCGACAAAATGGGGCAACCTGTTCGCCGTAGGATCGTTGATAGTTTTGTGTTTTTGTATCCAAACTGTCGGCTTTCTCTTCACTATTGCATGTCTATTTATCCCAACGTCGGTGCTCTCTTTTGGCGGCAAATCCGGCCTGACGCGCCATATCGTTAGTTGCGCCATGGTTGGTGGTCTCGCAACCGCCCTTGGTTTTATTTTATCTCTCGTCTTTAGCCACCTACCCACGGTGCCAACTATTATCGCCGTGATGACTTTGGCTGCTGGACTCTTTACCAAACCGTGGAATAAATCATGACATTGAAGCCAACTGGCCACATCCTTGGGGGATGGCTGGCGCCGCATCCACCGCACTTAGTCTACGCCGAGAACCCTCCTCAAAACGAACCCCGCTCACGCGGAGGCTGGGAGATGCTTCGGTGGGGATACGATCACTGTCGCTCTAAACTTAAATCACAAAGACCGGACGCGATTATTGTCCATACACCCCATTGGCAGACCACTGTGGGGCACGATGTGCTCGCCGTTAAGAGACTGAAGGGACTTTCGGTAGATCCGATATTTCCCCATCTTTTTCGCTATAGGTTTGACCTTCAGGTCGACGTCGACCTTGCCGTCAGCATTAGTGACGAGGCTCGCAAGATCGGATTGACGTCAAAGCCCATGACCAATCCAGACTTCCGCGTCGACTATGGAACTATTACATCACTACACATGATGAACCCAGACTGGGACATTCCCATCATCGCACTTAGTTCAAATAACAGCCCCTATTTCCATGACCCCAAAGTGGCACAGGAGGAAATGGTAAAACTAGGAGAAGCAACTAAAGTAGCGATTCAAAAATCGGGTAAAAGAGTAGTGCTAGCTGCCAGCAACTCGCTGTCACATATACATTTCAGCGCCGAGCCGAATCCAGATCTACCTGAAGACATGAGTAAAGAGCATGTTTTTAGTCAGGCCCAGTATGAGTGGGATGTCCGCATGCTCAACCTTATGCGCGTCGGCGACCTTCATGGAATGCTTGCGCTCTTGCCTGAGTTTATCGACGAGGCCTATGCCGAGGTCAAAGCGGGGGGACTCGTTTGGATGCTCAGCGCCATGGATTTCACCACGGTTCCTGCGAGCGTCCACGCTTACGGCAATGTCATCGGTACAGGCAATGCAGTCGTCGAATGGGATTTGACCAAACAAATGGAGGTAGCACCGTGACCCTAGCCTTTGCCGCATTGGTGCCGGGACTGCCCCACTTATTGACGCCCACACCTGACTCACCGCACGCGCAGCTACATCAGGCGATGCGCCGTCTTGGCGACGATCTCGTGAGAAAAGGCGTCCGGCGCGTCATATACTACAGCTCTCAATGGCTATCGGTGCTTGGCACCATGGTACAAGCTAAACCAAGACTTGAAGGTATCCATGTCGATCCTAGTTGGCATGACCTTGGGTCCTTTGCATTCGCTATGAACGTCGATAGTGCCTTTAGTGAGCGCATAGCAAGCGCCACAAGGTCAGCGGGATACGTGACACAGACCGTTGCCTATGACGGCTTCCCGGTGGATACCGGCACTATCGTTGCTGATACTCT
>VGTI01000122.1 GCA_016874735.1 Deltaproteobacteria bacterium | reverse complement strand
CCCGCCCGCCCATTGCGTCGGCGCGGTACGTCCAGGCTGAGCTGGCCTATGATGACTGCGCTTACGAAGACGCTTTCACCGAGTAAATCAATCGCTACGCCCCGCAAGTTGCTCACCTATGTCCAAAATCACCTGTTCCTATACATATAGACCGGTGGACTGCCTACTTAGCAGGCTATTGCCGACCATCTGACAGGTTGAAATGGCCTTAGGCCGAAGTCCGGCGGGATGAGGTTGTCCGCTCACCCCGTTATCCTTGGGGAAGGACTTTAAATTGTGGCAGCTTTTGGTAGTGGTTGGAAAGGGGCAGTATAACTGGCAAGTATTATTGGTACTTTCAGAAAAGCGTTCGAATGTACCACGCTCACGACCCCAGATGACGCACCCCCAGCCGATGAGGCTCATGATACGAACGCCAACACGAGAGGTGGCTGCATCATGACTGAAGTCTCACATGGTCTGTCCCAATTACACGGTGATGTGGGTAACTGGATCGGCAACATGATCCGCATTGGTTATGCCGATGACCTGCTAGGGCTCCTAGTCATGACGGTATCGATGCTGGCCTTTGCTTTTCCCGGTCTTTATCGGAGGCTGATGTTTCTCCCTGATGCTGTGACCGACGATAGTCAGATTTGGCGCATCGTCACCTACGCTTTCGTGCACCTAGGGTGGGTACACCTAACCGTGAATTTGTTGACTCTAGCGTCCTTCGGCCGGACGTTGGCGGTTTTAATCGGCGGTGGTGGCATGCTCCTAATCTTTGTCGCAGGGAGCTTGGCCGGGCCGCTCCTGTCGCTCCTGCGCCACGATGCCGACGATGTCCGTGGTGGCATCGTTGGTGCTTCGGGAGGGATCGCAGCAATGATTGGAGCGGTGGCATTTTTGCAACCGAAGTCCACTTTGCTTCTCGGGTTTCTTTTGCCTGTGCCCATGAGAGTAGGCGTGATGTGGATTCTTGTACTGAGCATCGTTCTGCATGTTTTGGGGTGGGGCAAGCGTATCTGGCACTTCGGTCATGCCACGGGCTTGGCCGTCGGTATTTTGATTGGCCATGCCATAAACCTGCGACTCATTCACTTTTAAGAGAGGAGCGTATATGCCTAGTCCTAACGTCATCGCTATCACCTTGGCCACCACCTGCTGCATGAACTACACGAGCACCATTGGTGTCCTGTCGCGCAGTTTGAATAAGGTGCTGCGCAAGCTATTCTCCGAAAGTGCCGAGACTGTCGGGCGCCGTGCTGGTTCGATGGAATCTGCGACAACGCGTGCCACACGCTCTGCGGGGAGCCACGGCAGCTCAATACTACCTGCCGTGCAGCGCTCGCTAGTGAACATGGCTGTGCGAGAAGGAGTGCAAGGATGGCACAGACTCGCCGGCGATGCGCAAATACTACAGTACAAAATCATGCCGGCACCAGAATATAGCGATAAGCCGACGGAAGTGTGGCCCGTGGCAGAGACGGTCGACTGGCGTTATGCGGATCAGCCCATACGGTTTCAAAGTCAGTCTGAGATGACTGTGCCCTATGCCGTGGTAGCAGCCATGGAAAACTATATCTACCGCGACCGCGCCATGCGGCTGAAGCTCTCGGAATATAAGCTGTATAGTGCATCTAGGTCTCTCGACATTGGCTCCAATATCGCAGCGGCACATCAAGAAGGCGTCTGGCTTTCGCAAATACAGTATGTAAACGGTATCAAGCTCGATGAAGACCATCCCTACCGGATCAAGGCAAGAGCTGAGCCTCTAGTCAGGGACCTAGTCGACAACGCGGCTATAGTCGATGAAGTGAATGCGCGTAAGGCGGTGGTGCTCATCCTTGAGATTGACGATACGTTTCGCCTGAATGGCGGTGAGTTGATCTCGAGTATTGGCTACGCAAACCGGAAGAACCATGCAGTCAGTGTCGTCGGCTACCACCTCGATCGGGCGCGACCGGACCAGAGTTATTACATCGTCCGCAATCATTGGGGCCACGAATGGGGTGATAAAGGCTACGGCAAGCTCGCCATGGGTTACTGCCGTCAGGCTAAGTGTGCGGCATTTGCACTTGATAAGGTCACAGTGGAAGAGACTGGTCAAATCGGAAGTGCGAAATCAAAGGCCAGTTATTCCAAATAGTTGTTTAGTCACCACTCAACTTGACGACGCACCGGCCGATACCTACGGGCGAGGGGGATCGCCATGAAGGGGCGCAACGCACAGGTCGCAAGGATCTACAAAATACTGACTATACTAGAAGGTGCACCGCATGGGCTTTCGGTCGCCGACCTAGCGAGTCACCTGCAGGACCGTGGGTTTGACGTCGGTAAGCGCACGGTTTACCGCGATCTCGATGCTCTGCGCGCTGCAGGATTCCCTCTGGAAGAGCGCGGCAAATCCGACGAGCAGGGTACGCGCTGGGCTTTGGAACGCGCCATGCGCGTCAATCATTATTTGGTGCTCAACTCGCGTGAGCTCTTATCCCTGTACCTGGCGCGCTCGGTACTGATGCCACTCAAAGATACACCGTTTTATGAAGATCTACTGTCGACCTTTCATAAGATTGAGGAGAAGCTGGGTAGCAAGAGCCAAGTGTACTTGCGTGAACTAAGCGACGAACTTCACTTTGAACCAGGCCCTAGCTGGGGGCTTGGTTTGGTGCCAGACGTGGTCGAGACGGTGCGGGCAGCCTGCACCGAGCGTCACCGTCTGCGTGTGACCTATAGCGCGGCTAGTAGTGGCGTCACTGGTGAGAGAGAGTTGGGGCCGCAGTTTCTTTACTTCTCCAAAGGCTCTCTCTACCTGATTGCCGAAGATTTTAAGGATAACGTTACCAAGACCTTTAGCCTCGCCCGCATGAGTGCCGCCTCAATGCTGGATACGCCCTACGACGGTGCTGTCACCGATCCCGACTCCTACTTTGCCTCGGCCTTTGGGATTTACCGCAGTAGCGAGCCAGTGTTGGTAAAGCTACTCTTTACGCCGGCTCTAGCGCCATTCGTGAAAGAAAGGCGCTGGCATACTAGCCAAAAGGTGATCGTACGTGACCAGGGACGAATCGAACTCAGTCTGGAGGTGGGACTCACTCCGGAGATCGTCCAATGGGTGCTTGGCTTTGGCGCTAATGTCAGCGTCGTGGAGCCTCCAGCATTACAGGCTATGATTAGGGACGAGGCGGCTAGGGTGGTTGACCTATATGGGCGCAAAGGCGAGCGAGCGGCTGGGTAGGGCCAGATTCTTAGCCTAAGACCATGCGACTCATGCGCTCTTGCAAAATGCCCGCAAATTGTCCCTGTAACTTTGGTGGGAGAAAGCTTAGTCGGATGAGGTCCTGTGCCTGATCTAGGGAGTCTGAAAATCGCGCGATCACGGACACTGCGACGCGATCCAAGATTCCGATGTTTTCTGCGAAACGCAGAAAATCATGACGCGTTAGCTTTGACTTCTTGCCGTTTAGACTGAGCGCCAACTCTTCGGGATCGATAGATTCTTCGAGAATGAGGCGAGTTGATAAAAGGTCATAAGCAGGTGTCAGGACGAAATCATCCTGATCCTGCATCATAGCGAAGTTTTTAAGATGCATATCGGCATTGCCGGTGAGAAAGCAGAAAAGTGTTAGTTCAAAGTACCGTAGCAGATCATCACCTGGGATGGTGGAGTACTTTTTGATCTGCTTGGCAACGCGCTCATGCGAGCTGCGGTATTTCTGCTCCGTCATGACTTCTGATAGTTGGCACAAATCTTCGACTGCGATTTTTTGGTGGTTAGCTCGGTCAAATCTCTTAGTTAAATAAGCCAATTTGCCGTCAGCCATGCGTATTAAGCTGTGGGTTGCCGTCTTGATGCCAAACGCTCCCGCTAAGGTCATGGTCAGATGTTCGTTCTCTGGCAACGCCGGATATTCATGGCTCGGTGGCTTAAGAATATAATTGCCACCGAGTGCGCCTACGATAGTGAAACGATCTGGAGTCGATCGGCTTAACTCCAGCGAGAGCTTGCGCTGGACCCCGGTTACAGCTATCCGCCGCGATACAAGATCCTTGGCGAAAGTCTCAAGTTCGTCTTCGGTGGTGGCAAGATGAGGTGTCACCTTTTGGCCAAATATTTCTAGAGCGCAGCTAGTGTGAAAATCTCCCGAATCTACAGGTTGGCAGCATTTAAGGCATTTCATTGCGTTGGATCCTCTGGCGCTTGGCGCACACTGACGTTGCCAATGCAATCCTCGCAGGCCGCAAGTAGCATTCCCATACGATCTGTTGCAGCCACCTTCCAGTTGCGGCTGGCGACATCAAGTAGCCATCCTTCGGGGATCAGACCATCGAAAAAAGGAAATAATGTGGCGCTACGGTAAGGCTCAGACCTGAGCGGTAAGGTCCGACTAACGGCCAAGGCTTTCTCTTTTTTTAAATGGCTGGGATCGTATGTGAAGGTAAAATCGCCATCGATCGTTTCGACGATGGCGCCGACCTTGGCGTCATTAATGTATACATAACCTTTACGCATTCAACTCTCGCGCGGTAGCGGCTGAGGCGCAAGCTCGGCTCCGAAGTAATTCAAGACCTGATTTACCTTGTCCATCCTAAGAGTGGGTTTGCCGGTCTCCAATTCACGTATGAAGCGCAACCCAACTCCCACCCGCTGGGCTAATTCCTCCTGGGTGTAGCCAAGCTTAGCGCGGCGACTCCGCACGAACTTCGCTAGCGGCCCCAGGGAGGCTTCGATTTGTGAGGATTTTCTCTTTAACAACGGCATGTTCCAAGCGGTTGTACCCGATCGGGTGCAATTAATGCTATTTCTACTTAATTATACCCTAAAGGGTGTAAAAAATGGAAATTCAGACTTTTTAGTACCCGATCGGGACTTAGTTGCGGCAAGCACTGTGGAGTATCGGTATCAGCTCTTTTTCCGCACCGTGACGACAAGATCGAGATCGTAACGATCCAGAATTTTGCGGACGGAATCCATCGTTACGTTGCCGCGGTCTTGTTCGATCTTCCTTAAAGTGGCCAGGCTGATTCCAACCTGCTTGGCGAATCCGGGTTGATCCTTAGCCAGCATTTTGCGCAGCGATTTGACCAGATCGGGTATCCTGAGACCGTCAGCAGCAAGGTCCTCGTACAGCTTCATTCGTATGGTTTGGCGTTTTTGTTTATCCCTTGTGCCGTAAAACTCCGTCGTTCACGGCGGAGATATAAGGCACGCGCCCGAGCGAGTACGAAGTATCTCGCGAGTCCTGCTTAGTTGGGGTCCTCTGTAAGGCTGTTAGTCAAGCAGAAAAGTTGTCTGCCGTCTTCCATGTCACTCGAAAGGACCAGTGTCACCTGCTATAAAGTGCACTTCCATCT
>VGTI01000121.1 GCA_016874735.1 Deltaproteobacteria bacterium | reverse complement strand
AATTGATCGAGGGCTGGTACAATCGTGAACGCTTGCACTCGTCGCTTGGCAATTTAAGCCCTGACGAGTATGAACGTCAAACCATAGGCGCTTAACTCAGTGTCGACAAAATTAGGGGAACGTCACTAAAGCCGTCTGCACAGTAACTAAGAATAACCTGACGTCTGGCGCCATTGCAGGCAGCATAAAGGTGGCCTCAAGCGCATTAGACCTTGGTCGATACTACGATTCTTCGAGTAACAATGGTGCTAGCCAAACCGACGCTAACGGCAAGTCTAACGAACGTACCGATGATAAATTTTACGTGGAATATAACGAGAATTGGTACGTCACAGGTATCAACGTCGCCACCCGAACAGTAAGGACCATGCGTGCACGTACCGGTGACATCTACACTTCAAGGCATTTAAAGTCCGACACATCTGCCACATCCCCGGCAGAATCTGGCTACAATAAAGTCGTACGTGAATGTAATACAGCAGCAAAACCGGCGTCGGGCGAAGGGGGCTCAAGCAATGTCTCTGTCGTACGCAACTTCAACACTAGAAACCCACTTGTCCCCGAGTATAACGTCTTGCGAAAATTGACTGGTAATTCGGAGTTCGCCGACCATGCATACTGCGCAGCCCTTGATACGGCCACCAACGCTAAGGACTATATGGTGTCGCTTGTGAGCGCTAAAAATGCAACTCCACCCGGGCTTGAGTGCGGACCTGACTGGGCAACAGTGGAAACAGGGGAGGTCTGGAGCGCAAATGATGGCTATACGAGTCCAGTTGGTGAGACAAACACCTCGAACCAGTACTCAGTAGAGCAGACTGCCGTCACGGCGTCGGTGTTTTAACTATGCTATTAACAGCGAAAGCCTAGGACTAGGTAAATGAGGCAGGGTGCATAGATCTTAATCCTTGCACCCTGCTTTTCTCTAATTGAGATCACTTTTCGCCGAGTAAATAACCGACACCAAACGACACCGTACGCAGCTTACCAGACTCTTCCCTACCAGCGATCTTGTGCCCGAAACTCGCATCGGACGCCCTCAGCATGTAACTGTAAGACCAAAATCTGAGTTGACGTGAAAAGAAGTCACATCAAACTCATTTGAGACTTGATGTGACTTGAATCTACCGATCGAATGAAATGACTATTTCACTGGAAAAAGATCTGTACACCACCGAGAACATAACGCGACAGGTAGCTCGTCTTCTGATTAGCAAACTCTGCGTCACCCATAATTGCTCGGTACTCAGCAATGAAACCAAATCGTTCTGACAAAGCTTTAGGCACGATTCCAAGCCGCACACCCAAACTTGTACCGGTGAACCCGAAGTTATTCGCCGCGGTACTAAGGGTCTCAGAGCTTAGTCCTAGATACGGTACTAGGCGAACGCTCAGATTCTCATTCGATACTGGAATATAAGCTAGGCCCACATTGTAGCCCACACCCAGCACCCCGACCTTGTCGCCAGAGCTGAAAGGCGCTGTCTGCGGGGCCGCACTAAACTGACTACCGCGAGCAACTTCGAATTCCATATCCATGCCAAACCGCTTTCCTTCTTTGGTCTGGTCGGGTGTCTGAACCAGGAATGAAACTCCCCACGCTGGGCCAGATTTGCCGTTGGATTGGTTGCTCTCGGTCATTTGGCCAGCCTTATAACTGAGACTGCCGATGGTGTTTGCATGCGCCAGCTGAGGTGCAAGTAACGTGATGGTAACGAGTAAATTTTTGAAATTCATGATTATTGACACTCCGGGTCTGCGAGGCGATGATCAGTGCACAGCTGTGCACAAGTTGCCACTACCACAGCTGGTGACACCGTGGCAAGAAAAGCCGGACAAGCTGCCGCACCGACTGTCATAAACGCGCAAATCGCTGTGCCTGCAGCTATCGTTGTACCACCGATAACACCAGCCGCAACTGCACCACAGGTGGCCCGTGTCCACCCAGCCGCTTTGGCCTGATCACCCAAAATATTTGAGTTTACTTTTGCAGCGTTACCTATGATGGCATCTTTGGCAGCCTCGAGGGGATTTGGAATCTCGACATTACACCCACGACAGCAAATGCAAGGCATTTTGAACGCTTCAAGGCTATTTTGTGGAAGGCTAGCCAAGTCAGCTTTGGGGTCACTGAGACTCGCAAAGTCGAGACCAAGGTTCTTATTGAGCTTTGAGTTATGAGCCACATGCAGTCCAATCACCTCGCCATTACTCAGAACCGCCGACCCTGACATCCCGGGTACGGTGTCACACTCGTAGGTGAAGGCAGCAGCGGCAGCTTCCTTCGACTTAATGTTACAGATTGACTGCACCCACTTACCACTAGTCAAGTCATAGCCAGCCACAGTGATAGCCTGGTCGACAGAGGATTTTAGACTTGGTGCAAAATACTCGAATTTTCCTGTGTCGAGTTTATAGACGGCTAAGTCTTTTTTTGTATCAGCTGAAATCAGCTTTTCGACACGCGCAATCTTGCCGCTGGCAGATGAAAAGGTGAAACCGTCAACATCACTTAAATCGGCTTTATCAACACAGTGCACCACAGTGATCACTACGTTAGGTCCGATCAATGTCGCGTTACAGTTGTGATCACCTATGTTGAGGAGACCGAGGCGTGCTAGTACATTTGCGTCCTGGAGTTCAGTTCGATCGTCAGTGCCGATAATTGCCTTTGCCTGAGACGCTTTCTTGCCGTCTCGACAGCCAACGACAGTGAACGCAGCGAACGCCAATAAGACCGAAATGGTCCGTAGGGCCGATACTGACGATAATTTGCTGATACTAGACACTTTGCTTCTCATACCATTTGCTCCGTTTTTGACCTGGTGAGGTCAGTTGTGATTTTTGGTGTTGAAAAACACCGCCTGAAGACACCGAAAAACGTCAAGGCAACAACAACGGCAGTTGAATCAGGAGAGCGATCAAAGCGAGCTACAAAAGATTTTACGTTCACAATTAGTTTTGCAAAGAGCTTGCCAAACTAAAATCGTTAGGAACACTCTTAGCAGAATTATAAAATCAAAGGACAAATTAAATCAGAGATGCGCATCGTTGCCGATTATCTCTGACCACAAAAATACCAACCGCAGTTATGTGCACAATCCTTGTTCGTCGTTCATACCGATGATGATGGTCATTCAAAGACTGAGAATTATTTGAAGCCGTCCTCGCAGCGTCCAGGAAATTTGCAATGGATGCACAGGTGTGTATTTTTTATAACCACTAGGTTATGGCTGAGGTCATTTGCACGTTGGGTTTTGACCTCAACTCCCTCATTTTATTTGACCACGGTGATACCACCCTACGCGGCACGATATTTGCTCCGGACGTCTCTGCACGTTCCAACCAGATGAGGCACATGTCCCATGCGTATCCAATTTGCGTTCCTAGCCGCTATGCTAGGCCTAACTGCCTGCGACTACCCGAAACAATCCAAAACAACCGCCAAGAGCGACGACCTGGAACCGACTCCGCAGATTGCTTACGTCTCGAGCACGAGCAATTAGGAGGCGATCACGTGCTCCGGGCTCAGCCTCGGAGGACCAAGCTGCGAGTCGATGGATTCTGCAGCTGAGATCTTCGAGGGCATAGCTGGTGTCTCGGGCGCGGCCGTGCTCACCTGCGCCTTAATACCTGATCCCATCCTCTCAAAGGGCTTAGCGGTCGGATTTGCGGCTCTTGGGGCGCAAAGTAAATTAACGGCGTTTATCTTGGATAAGTTTCCGTGCGATGCTTCGCTCTCGCAAAAACAGAAAGACGAAATCGCGCGCCAGGTAGGTGCGATCCTAACGGCGCGGGGTGTCAACGTCGAAGGCCCGATTACCATTCCTGCCAACAACAAATAAGAGGTGGCCTGTGCTTGACTCACTTTCTGACGGCTTATCTTTTCTGGCATCAGCAGCGAGCGTAGCTGTCTCTGCGCTTGGATTTTACGAGGTAGTCTATAGCTTAGGCCCGGCGCCGACGGTGGTCATAACATTTGACGGCATTGCACCGAGTTATAGCGTGACGGTATAAAAAGGGCTATTCCGCCGCCGCATGAACGCTCAGTCCATCGTCAGGTTTGCTCCAGGTACCGGCATGTATTTTCCAGGCGGGCGTCGCTTTTGCCGGAGTCAAATTGGTTTCGAGGTAGACGTCGTCTTTCTAGATGCGCAACAAGTCGTCGTATCCATCAGCCGCGCGGGAGAAAAAGCGCCGGTGTCACCACTCGATCGGCACGCAGAGTCCCTATTCATCTGCAACAAGGGCGAGGCGGACACTCTAAGCCCTGGGCAAAAGGCCTGGATAGAGATCGAAGATATCGGCGGTAAATAGTTCGATCTTACGGCAAAAACACGAGACTCCACTGTCTCCCTAATTCCGTGCCTCCGTGGTCTAGCGGGACTAGCGCAGTTCACCACGAAGAAAGGGAATTAGGGATAGAGGGAGGGTTTTGCTGACTCGACAGCGAACGGGTAAATGGAAGGGTGACGCAAGGACCTGTAATTCTTGCTTGAATCTTCCGTATTTCCAGCCGCTTCAAAAATTCCGGGCCATTCAGTCAAGAATTGGCTGGAAACTGCCGAGTACATGACCGTCTTAGTCGAGTCCCGATATATATAGGATGCGACCATGGGTGCTAGAACCAAGACAAACAAAGCCGAGTTAATGGTAAGTCGCAGAAAATTCTTCGACCGAGTCGGGGTTGTGACAAATTTTTACGAACTAGAGTTGCTGGGTCTAGCAGGGCATGATTTCTGCGGGTTATGTATCAAAAGCCTGTTACCACAGTTGATCAAATTCACTGAGATTAATCCTGAGTATCACATCGTATCAAGTGTAGGCGTCGGTCGCTTTGCCAATCGGTATTGCGAGGATGCTGATGCCTACCTCATTGCTAATGGGGATAGAGATCCATTAATTGAAGTCAATTATCTACTTGATCCGCTGTGGCCCGTCATTTGGGAGGACGGCATGGCTGCGGCTATTGCCGAAATTAACAATATCAAAAACGGTCGCAAGTCTTAGGCTGTGCTTTTGTCTGTTAACCTCGTCGTCGCCTACCGTCAATGCATGAAAAAGCGAGAGATCGTCATACAACTTAGTGCGCGGTGAATCTGCACCAACGGTCGCTATCTCACGAGACAGCAAATACTGGAACAATGCAAATGCATCAAAATGATCCTCTCTCGTATAAGTGGCGGTCATCTGCTTCAAGGAAAAAGGGAGGGTACAGGGGACGTGATAGCGCACGGAGACATATGAGGTTGCTGCAAGCGAGGGGAATTCAGATCAATAACCGGATAATTCTGCCGAATTAATCAAAAATGGTCCGACGTAAATAAAGAATTGGGCGGCAAC
>VGTI01000120.1 GCA_016874735.1 Deltaproteobacteria bacterium | reverse complement strand
TGGTTGCACCGGTAGCGATGCCGTCGTCGACTAAGATCACATCACGCCCCGACAAATTTAGAGGACCAAGACCGGTACGATAGAGTTCCTGCCGCCGCGTGAGCTCAACCGATTCCCGCGCGACTATGTCAGAAATTTGTTTGTCAGTGATGCCGCACTCACTAACCAATCTTTGATCGAGAATTTCCACACCCTCTGGGCCTATAGCACCACAGGCCAGCTCTGCATGTCCGGGGACGCCGAGTTTTCGCGTCACTATGACATCGAGAGCACACCGCAGGACCGCGGCCACTTCAAATGCGACGGGAACTCCCCCCCGCGGGAGCCCAAGCACTAATGGCTTGGTTAGTTCCTTTTTCCGCAGTTCTTTCTCTAGATGTACTCCTAGGATCTGACCTGCCTCGCGCCTGTTGCGGTACTTCGTCATGGGAACCCCCGTTACCAAATGATTGTCACAAAAAACCTTGCAAGTCTTATGCGCAGACCATGCTTACACAGTCCCTCACTGAGTTCTGCTAATGGCACGGAATCTGCAGACGTCGAGCGTAGGCTAATTAGCTTTTAGATGAGCCATTGGAAAAGGAGCAAGTTTCATGAAAACTGACAATCAAATCCGCCAAGACATTTTGGACGAGCTCGGTTTTGACCCTAGCGTTGCATCCGAGAACATAGCCGTTTCCGTCAGTGACGGTGTAGTCACGCTCAGTGGCTTTGTGCCAAGCTTTGCTGACAAGTACAGCGCTGAAAAAGCAGCTTTTCGCGTTGCTGGAGTCAAGGCAGTCGCCGAAGAGATTGAGGTTAAACTGCCACCGACTAATACTAAGTCCGATCAAGAAGTAGCAAAAGCAGCAGCTGATGCCATAAGATGGAACGTAAGTCTACCATCGACGATCCAAATCTCTGTTGAAGATGGCGTAGTCATTCTCCGTGGCGAGGTAGATTGGCAGTATCAACGAGATGCAGCAACGTCGGCTGTGAGGTATATCACTGGCGTCAGGTCAGTGAAGAACCACCTTGCGATCCATCAACGTCCGCAGCCAACGGATATCAAGATTCGGATCGAACAAGCACTCATTCGTAGCGCTGAGGCCGACGCCAAAAGAATACGCGTCTCAACCGCAAATGGGCGCGTCAGCCTGAGCGGCACGGTCCGGTCGCAGGCTGAGATTCAAGATGCTAAATGGGCCGCATGGGCGGCGCCCGGTGTGACAGCAGTTGAAACAAATCTAGCGATAGAATAGACTTGATTAGTCATTTCCCTGTTTTGGTTCAAAAATGAAATAGGCTGCCTGGTGGTATCTTCGCAAAACCAAGTAGGCAGCCTTTCCCAATTTGTAGCGGTAAACGTGACAAATCCATACTTGCTTCAGGCATTCAATCTCTATCACGCTATCCCAGTCAAATCCTTACGTCCTATACTCACGGGACGCATCGTCGATAGCAGCCCATCCGCGCTGCAGGTTGAGTACGGTGATCTGAAGTTTGTTTTCATTTATAGATTCGGTGCCATTGTATTTTTCAACATGGATACCAAGGAGGTCGAGGAAGAGCTTTCCCGCATCCGCGGTATTCTTGGCCCCGATCTAGATGACAAAACCTCAGAGACTTTTCACATAAAGATCGGTGACCAGGATCGCTTTGAATTTGATTACGCGGAGCTTAGATCCATTAACATCAAGACCATAGGTATGATTGCGCTTACCGTTGGTCAGTCAGCTGCTCTTGAAACATACGAGATTCACTCAGATCGTATGCTGCACAATTCGGCAAATTTCATGCAGCGCTTAGCTAAGGTAGGTTCCGTACCCCTGCGTGGCAAAATATTACTAAAATTCATCGGTTCTGCTGCAGGGACCAGACAGGAAATCGTCGCCAATCTCGCCATCCTTGACCCTCCCGAGGAAGCTTGGCTCAGTCACGAGATGCAGAAGATTTTCAAAGAGACGCAGCAGTGCTTTGACATCGATGTGCGATTTCGCGCACTTGATCGAAAACTCACTCTAGTTCAAGACAATCTGGAGATCTTGGCCAATCTCGTCACGAACCGTCGGGCGGCAATCCTTGAAATCCTCATCGTTGGCCTCATTGCTCTGGAGTTGATCCTCGCCGTTTTCAAATAAGCCGCAGCCGATCCCGATTTCGGCTCAAACTTTGCATGGCATAAAGTGAGCCCTGATCAAAGGAGCGGGGCAAGTAAGCCATTTTTCTGAAGGGAGTTTTTGTCTATGCAAAGCCCACTGCAAGTCGACTTCCATGGATTAGACCCATCGCCGGCCGTCAGCTACCGTATTGAACGTGGAATCAGTCATCTCGAGAAGCTTTTTCCGCGTATCATCGATGCGCGCGTTGTTGTTGAGAAATCGCATCGCCACCAACGCAAGGGCATGCCGTACCGGGTGCGCATTGAATTGAACGTCCCGGGCGAACGCCTTGTAGTTGGCCGGGAGCCCGGACTGGATCCCGCCCATGCGGACGTTTACGTGGCAATCAGGGACGCTTTTGCCGCCATGGAACGGATCCTTCAAGATTATAGCCGCAAGATGCGCGGTAAAGTTAAGGCGCATGCCAGCCCTGTTGCAGTCGGCGAAATTGCACGATTATTCCCCTACGAGGGATACGGATTTTTGCTGACAGATGATCAGCGTGAGGTATATTTCGATGCTAATGCTGTATTAAATGGCAATTTCGACCACCTTGAAGTTGGGGTCCGCGTTAAGTTTTGCGAAGAGTTAGGCGAGAAGGGACCTCAAGCTAGCACTGTTTATGCCTAGTTTTTTTGCTAAATAACTAGCAACGGGCCCTCGCATGCTGCGAGGGCCCGGTCGTATTTTAGTGTTTAATTGGTATTTTCTTTATCTCTCTTTTAGACTCTGGAGTCCGAGGCACTTCGACTGTCAAAATACCACGATCAAATTTCGCCGAAACCTTCTCTTTATCGACCGATGTCGGCAACCGCACCGAGCGTTCAAAAGCTCCGTAACGTCGCTCACTAAAGCTCCGTCCTGCTGCCTTGGTTTCCTTTTCCTCCCTTTTCTCACCTTTAATGGTCAAGTAATCCTTGTCGAGAGAGACCTCCACATCCTTCTCACTCAGACCGGGTAGCTCGGCAGATAGGACGATTTTATCCTCGAGCTCCTGAAGCTCCATCCGCGGCGCAAACGCCGCCGCAGTGCCCGTGACACCTAAAGTAGGTAGCGGGAATTCCTCCTCCTCAAGAAGGTCGCGCATCATCCTATTCATGGATCTCTGGAGATCGACCCAATCATCCCGACGACGCCACGGAGCCAATGTTCTCAGTCCACTTGGTACAAGATCAGTCAACATAAATATACTCCTTGTGTTGGCAAGTGCGCTCAACCCCATCTGGTGATTTATCTACGCAAAAGATGAGGCCCAAAAACGATGAAGCAAATCGCATGCCATTGCGCTTACTCGAACGAACTTTCATGGAACAAAGATTGCACACCAGAAAAAATGCGTGATCTATGTCGGTAGCCAACTCATGCTTTTAGGAGAAAAACCATGCCGATTAAAGATGTGTGTAAAGATACAGTGGTATGCGCTTCACCGAGCACAACTGTGGCAGATGCTGCACGACTCATGCGTGACAAACATGTGGGTGAACTGGTCATAGTAAAATCCAAGGACCGCAAGGCCCTAGGTATCTTAACTGACCGCGACATTGTCACCAAAGTAGTGGCTGGAAACATGGAGCCAGACGCGATTAAAATAGAGGACATCATGGCGAAAAACCCGACCGTAGCCAAGGAACAGGAGGGCCTATTTGAGGTCGCTCGGAAACTAGAGCGTTCCGGTATCCGCCGTATCCCAGTCACCGACACTCAAGGCCGCTTAACCGGCATAGTGTCGATAGACGACCTCTATGAGCTCTTTGCCGCTGAGCTTCAAACCTTAGCCAAGGTGGCAAGTCGCGAAGTCTCAAACGAGCGACTAACATCAGCCTTAGTGTCACAGTAGGACTCCTGGATAGCCCGACAGCTGGATTGACCTACGCCAATCACATGTTCTGCCAGATAGGCGACTAGTTCATCACAAAGTGTGTCGGGCCCAGCACTTGCAGACTTTAAGGTGATGGTGGGCACGCCAGAGATGACGCCCTCGTCATCCCGAGCCTGGTCCAACCAGTGTTCAGGCCGCGCATCGGATAAGCAGGAAGGGTCTTTCATGCGCTCCAGAATACGCGTAACTGCAATTTCTTGAGGACATTCGCAGTTAACAATAACGAGCGGTATACCGATAGCATCTACCTGGAATTGCACTCTCTGCTGCAAAGCTACACGGAGAAAACAGGCATCCATGATCACCGAGGTTCGCGCGCGCAGACTATCCAGTGCCTGCTCTAGCATGTGTTCGTACACATGATCGCGACTTCCCGACGTATATAAACCTGCTCCGTACGACTGACCGACCTCACCCTCCACGTAAATCTCGCGACGAATCTTGTCGGACTGAATTAATGTCATTCCTAACCGCTCGCTCAAACGACGGGCGACTGTGGACTTGCCTGACCCAATCAGTCCCCGGATGATGAGGCATAGAGGCTTGGTCGCGACCCCCATACCACGGTCCGCCAGATCAAGGTACTTACCAGCCAAATTCATGGCGTGGACACGATCATCCCCGGCAGCCTGTAAAGCACGCAGCACAGCAACTTTAGCTCTTACACAGGCACGGTAGGATATGTAAAAATCACTCAATTCCCTAGACCCGTATGCTTTGGCGACCATCGGAGATTGCAATAATAATTGGGCAATATCGGGGCGCCCCAGGCGCTCGCACTCAAGTGCAAGAAAACAGATTTCATCTAGAATATCCAGATGGCGAAAAGCATCATTGAACTCTACGCAATCAAAGATCTTTGGCGACGATTCGAGACAAATATGTTCAGGGCGCAAATCACCGTGGCCATCGACAATCATTCGTTGGTTCAACCGAGTAGCCCAAAGATCCGCATTAAACTCAAGAAACTGGAGCTGCTTGTTCTTGATCCGTCGTAAAATATCGCGGTCAATACAGTGGGTGTCGCGAAAAAGCTCCGTAAAATTCGCCTCGATCTGCTGGCGCAAATGGCCCACAAAATCAGCCGCGCTGATATCTACACGTGCTGTCGAGGCATAGAATTTACTCAGGGTTTTTAAAAAATTATCTAGATCATCAGATGTTAAGGTACTTGATGCAATTTTTTCGTCCATCATGAGTGCTGAGGGCAGGCGTCGCATTTTCACGATCCAATCCACGATATCCCCATCGCCATCAAGAACAATATGATTACTTGCATCCCTGCATAGATTGATCACACCTAAGTAGACATCGGCCGCCGTTCGTCTATTTAATTCAACTTCCCTGTTACTTGCGATACGCCGCATCTCGCTCGTCGTATAGTCCAAAAATTCGAAACACACAGGTTTCTTGATTTTATACGCAAATGCTTCGGTCAAAAATACATGCGATATATGGGTTTCGATGTGCGTAATCGCGCGTGAGGTTTCGGCACCTTCGTATTGATTGATCGCCGCACACAGATCACTAATTTCATATCTTG
>VGTI01000119.1 GCA_016874735.1 Deltaproteobacteria bacterium | reverse complement strand
CGTGATATTTCTGCAGATGTTGAGACCGGTATCCGCATGATTGCCCCGATCGCCTTTGCGAAGAACTTCTTTGAGGACCGCCTGAGTGTTGGGGCAAGCGTTAAATTTGTCGGGCGTGGCGGTGTGAATCATACGTTTGGAATCAATGACATAAGCGCGTTCACCAATAAGTCTGGCGATAATTCCGGCTCGGGAGCAAAGCTCAGTGATTTCGTCGAGGGGGGGTATGGTGTCGGGGGGGATGTGGGCATTCTATTCACTCCAATCAAAACCATGCAGCCAACGTTAGGTCTCAGCGTGACAGACCTTGGCGGAACCGCCTTTAAAAAGGCGGATGTTCTAGGTCAAGCTCTTGGAACCCCAGCTACAACTCTGCCTTCAGTCAACGCCGGTGTGAGTTTGCGCCCGTGGCAGCTCGGTAGTATGTACCTTTTGACTTCTGCCGACGCACACGCTGTGAATCAGCCACTTCATTATTCGAAAAAATTCAATTTAGGAGCCGAATGGGGGTGGGGCTCGGTACTGAAAGTGCAAACTGGTTTGCACCAAGGTAGTCTTAGCGGCGGAATTCAGTTGGACGTCTTCTTATTAACATTACGCTTTGTTACCTATACAGAACAACTTGGTACTATCGCCGGGCAGGATGCAAACTTGCAAGATCGTCGCTACGCTTTGCAATTAAAGCTACTCATTTAAACGTTGGAGACCTTTTTTATGCGGAAGGCGTCCACGCTGTTCCAAGCTTTGGGGTTAATTTTTGGGCTTCTCGCGACTCCTGCGTTGAGCAGGGGGCTCGAAGAGCTTTCCGAAAAAAATCCTGAGAGTGCTGCCCCAGAAACCGAAGAGCCTGATTCTGCTGACTCTAAACAGAAGGAACAGGATGTGGTCGGCGAAGATGGAGAAGCTAAAGACGGAGCCGATGAAGCAATCAAAGTTACTCCAAGCGCTATCTCCAGCGCCCTTAAGGGAAAGGCGTTTCTCTTCACAAGTGTAGGTTGGGTACGAGCCAGTCAATCCGGAGGGGAATGGTCTTCAAACGGCTTTTCAGATTTTGGCTTTGGCTATCAGGTGCTAAGTATTTCGGAGACTATAAAGTTAAATACCACGTACCGCTACAATCCCATCGCTGTGACTGGGGTGGTAAATAATCATAGCTACCGAGGCGTATGGGAAACGCATAACTTTGGCGGTTTTTTGAAGTTCGGGTTGCCGAAGAAGTTTGCTGCGGTTGCGATCGCTGAACTGGGTTATTTGCGCTCTCATTTACAGCCAACGGATGGACTGCCGCCAGAAAGTCGCTCCGTCAAACACGGGGTTTCTTTGACTTTAGGGGGTGGAGGTGACTACAAGATGACCGATAGTGGTGAATTCACCCTTGGTCCAAGGCTATATTTAGGCTTGGGCGCAGCGACGCAACTCCAGTTTGGACTGTCGGCAGGTTTTGGTTTTTGATGTGGCGAATCTGGCTCGGCAGGCAATCTGAATTATGGTAGAAACGCCTTCATGAGCTTCTACTGCGCACACCACAACCTATCAAAGTCATTGGCTTTAATGATCGCAGGCCTTGCTTGGCTCGGAGTCTTGGGGTGTGAACGGCGCCCGAAGGTCGGATTGCTACACGTTAAGGCTGCCGATCCCGCCGGTAATTTTGAGATTTACCGGATCGCTCATGAGTCTCCTCTGCAATTTGTCTCTGAGGAGGTCGGCAAATTCAACGAAGACATCCCGCTGGCACCCGGCAGTTACTTAGTTCTTGCTGATTGTTCAAGCGAAACAATTATCATCTATCCCGAGCAAAGAGCGACACTGACAGCGCACCGGGCTCGGTTTGTTCCTCCCCATCGGCCATCAGATCGGGACAGTTTCTCGATTCAGTGCAGCAGGGCCGACAAGACGAAGTCAAGGCAACTGATAGCAGGTAGATACGATCTTAATATCATTGGCACCAAACAAGATCTGCTAGTAGGAATGGTGCCATTACAAGTCGATTTCAGTGGCACCAAACAGGATGCGTCGCCAGATGAGATCATCTATCGGCTATCGGCGCTTCAGGTTGCTGATTTTGATGGTAACCGTCAGGAGTTGTCGTACTTTATATCGCCTTTGGATGAGCGAATATCCGCGACAAAGTACCAACAATTCGGCAACTGGGAGTTCCTGCTTAAAGGACGCTACCTTGTAGAGGTAAATGGAACACGCATGCAGGTTGATCTTGCCGAAGGCGAAGAGCGACAGATCAGACCAGCGTTGTTACAGGTCAAGACATCTGCTGCAGTTGACCTGGAACAACCGGCGAAAATAAAGGGTAGTCCATGGCTAGTAGCCATTAACGGAGGGCATTGGTTAAATTTTAACGAGACCTACCCAGTGCTGCCGGGGCTAGCAACGCTCGCGATCAGCGGCTCTAGTAGATCGGTAGCTGTGTCCCTTAGTGAGGGGGAGCGCAAGGATCTCGAAACCAGAAGTATTACGGTTCAAAGTGGCTGCGATCGCAGTGATCTTAGCTCTACGGTGACCTGCTTTGGAGATCGTGGGGTTTCGCTGTATGCACCAGATGAACCGTACCCATTTATGGAGAGTGTCTCAGACATTCCGATACTATTCATAGATCAGGCAACGCCAGTTCTGGTTGGGGTGGATGGCTCTCGGGACATACTTTTTGAAGTGCCGGCAACCGTCCGAGATAAAAACTTAGCACTTGGTTATTTAAGATTAAATCCGATACCGACGCATCGACCCAGTCAGATTACAGATCTAGTTCGAGTCGATGTCGCGTCGTCACCTTTGACCGGTCACTCCCTAGATATAAATTTGGAAAAGCCCTCTGTAATGCCGTTAATTGCCGGAGTGTACAGATTAGATCATTTTGTGACTGTAACGGTCGGTGACAATAGCACTAGGCAAAACACATCGAAACAAATTCAAATTGAACCGGGAAGAACTATCGAGGCAGAGTTTCCTGTATACATTTCCGAAAAGAAATATGCAGCCTACAGAAAAAAACATACGCAGCAGCCGGATTTGAAAGCGGTTGAGGCTCAATCAACTAAAGCCACTTTTAAGGTTCGCTCGATTTAGATTATCAATGCGCCAGCTCCCTAGCTTTCTTAACTAGAGCGCGTGCATTAGCTATACTTGACTGGGTTACTTCGTCGCCCGATAAAAGCCGAGCTAGCTCTTCTTCGCTTGCGCGACTAGAGAGTTTCGAAATAGTTGATTCTGTTCGCTTCTCTCGACTTAGTTTATGAACCAAAAAATGTGAATCTGCATACGCCGCAACTTGGGCTAAATGCGAAATGCAAATAACTTGGAAAGCTTTCGAAAGCTCCTGCATTTTGCGCCCTACTACAGCTGCTACACGCCCAGAGATTCCAGTGTCAATTTCATCAAAAACGAGGATACAAGTATCGGCACCGGCAGCTAAGGCCCGCTTCAGTGCAAGCATGATCCGCGAAATTTCCCCGCCGGAGGCTATCTTCTGCAATGGCAAAAGAGGCTCACCGGGATTCGCTGCCAGCAGCAATTGCGCCTTTTCGGCTCCGTGGTCCGATAGGCCAGATAGAGTCACAGCTAGCCTAGACCAAATTACTTCGGCCTCTTCGCCAAACAGAGATACATCAGCAGTGGCGATAGATTTTTCGACGGCTTCAAACACTACATCAATACGTGCACCTGGCATTGCAAGATCATGTAGCTCACTTTCAATCCGCTTCTTGACCAGTGATTTGGCATCCTGACGTGCCTTGGTTAGTCGAGCTGCTAGCTCAACCAGACGCGCAAGTGAGCGTTCGAGTTCTCTCAAGATTTTTGTGATATCAGAGGCTGCTGACTCAAGGAACGACAGCTGAGCAGCTAGGCGCTCATGCTCTCCAAGTAAGCCGTCGATACTATCGACGGCAAGTTTACGGAATAGTTCTTGATAACCGGCAAGTCGCATTTGCGCGGACTCAATGTCATCCTCACTCAACTCAAGTCCAGAAGTTGCCTTGCCTATGTGAAAGCTGAGGTCATCGATCTGCTGTGCCAGTGCTTGTGTGAGTTCCGTAAGTGCAGCGAGATCGCCAGAAATGTGACTTACACGTGCCAGTGCCTTGTTCGCCTCCCATAAAGGGCTGCTTAACGCCTCACCCCCTGCGCCCTGGTCTAGGCAGAGCTGGGCCTCTTCTAGAGACTTCGCCAACACCATGGTCTGGTCGGCACGAAGACAAAGCTCCTGAATGGCCAAGTAGTCCTCTCGCGACGGAGCGAAAGCTTGAAGCTCACTACATCTGAATTCAAGATAGTCGGCTTCCCTCTGTTTGCTACGAAATCCGTCAACAGTATCCAGCAGATGAGCCAGTTGTCTTTGAACCAAGCGGTATTGATCGACGTAGGTCTGCGGAAGTGATCTGTCCCGGAGAAACTGATCCAGACATGCCGTATGTTCGACGGCATCTAACAGCCGTAAATTGTCATGTTGTCCGAATACATCGATTAGTGACTGCGAGAGTTCCCTAAGGACGCCGACTGTAACAGGGACATCGTTTATCCATGCGACAGAGCGCCCTTTATTGTTAACCGATCGTCGTACGAGAATTGCAAAATGTCCGTCGGCAGTCTCGTAGTCAATGCCGTGCTCAGTCAGCACGGCAGCGCAGGGATGGGCTGACGGAACCTCAAATATTCCAGTCACTGTAGCCTGCTGCCTACCATGCCGCACGGTTTCGGCGCTGGCCTTGCTGCCCAATAGGAACCCAAGAGCCTTGATCAAAATGGACTTACCAGCACCAGTTTCACCGGTGATTACATTGAAACCTGAAGCGAATTCGATTGACAGGGAATCGATGATTGCCAAACCCTGAATGTTCAGTTGCGTAAGCACTTGCTGGTACCTCTCCCGTGACCGAGCATGGATCATGCAGCAACTGACAATACTTCGGCAAGTGACATCATATGAAGTCAGCAAGCCTGATTCAGGCGCGGCTCCGAGAAGTTTTCCGATGTGGGCCAGTCTTCCCAAATTTTTTTGGAGATGCAGTTTTCTGGCCGACCGGTTTGGGTCCCTTAAGTTGTTTCTCTAGGTAGAGTAGCTTGACGATGAGCTCGCTTTCCCTGACCTTGTCTTCCGCATCGGGAGATATTCCATCAATCGCCATCAAGCGCTTGTACTCTCTCATGGCAGCTAATTGAGTGCGAATTTTAGTGATCTTGGACTGAAGATCATGCTGCCGAACTTTTGATGACTGGATCATAATCGACGCCTCCCCGACGCGGGCGGACCATACATAAGCACTATTGACCCGTCAAGGCCGACTCCGTAGGCTGCATTATCAGCACCGGGAGATCGACCAATGGGCATCAGGATATTTGTCACGGGCGGGACATTTGACAAGAAATACAATGAGTTGGATGGTTCTTTGGTATTCGGCGATACGCATGTGTCAGAAATTCTGAGTCTAGGGCGTTGCAAGTTACCAATTAAAATCAGAACCCTCATGATGGTCGACAGCCTTGAAATGACCGCCGAGGACAGAGAAAATATCGTGAACAATTGTAAAAATTGTCGCGAGGATAAGATCATTATTACTCACGGCACTGACACCATGGTCGAGACCGCTAGAAATTTGGGACTGCAGGG
>VGTI01000118.1 GCA_016874735.1 Deltaproteobacteria bacterium | reverse complement strand
GTTCGTGCTTAATCTGCGACCGAATCAGACTGGTCTTGCCAGTGCCGCGTGCACCAAAGAGAAAAAAAGAATGGTTTTTCGGTAGATTACATGATCTTTCAAACATAGACCCACTCGCATACGGAAACGCCCGACATTTCCGTATTGTAGTGTTTTTAGTTTGTTAGGTCAATATTTCAGAACGGTTATATACCAACCTAGGCCTGAGGTTGTGGTTAAGGAAAAGGGTGAGTTCAAGAACTACACCTGGTCAAAGCGAGCAGGGGAAGTTCACGTTTGGGCCGGACGACTGGTCGAGGGAACACCTGACATGATCGAGGGCTGATCGAGGCATGTGCTGGATGGGGAGGCGGAGTCCAGTTAGCTCATGGGCTGAGGTGCCCTATTGCCTGGATGGCCGATGCTACGAACCATTGCGGAGATTGCTCCTGGTCAAGGTGACAGCAACAGACACTGACACAGAGAAATCTTGCCATTTAAGCAGATAGTGGGTTGCGGAGGAGGACGGGTTGGCATGGGACGTAAGTTCGTGTGCTGGGGCAATGTGAGTTGATTGTCCTACCATCTCAGTATTTTTCGCAGCATCGCAGTGAGCCCCAGGGAAGAAGCAGTAAACTAATTGATGACAGACCTACGCCGCAACGCCGCGCTTAGCACCATACCCACCGCCGTCACCGCAATCAGTACCGTCGAAAGTGCATAGATCTCACGATTAATCCCAAATCTGATCATCGCATAGATGCGCATCGGCAGTGTATCTCTGTCGACCCCTGAGGTGAAAAAACTGATCATGAAATCGTCAAACGACAGCGTGAAAGCCATCATAGCTCCGGCACCTATCGCAGGGGTCAGCAGCGGTAGTGTCACGCGCCAGAGCGCTTGTAGTGGCGAAGCGCCTAGGTCAAGGGCCGCATCGGTGAGTGCATCATCCAGATCAGTGAGACGCGCATTGATAACCGTGACGACGTAGGCCGTGGTGAGTGTGATATGTCCGACGATAACGGTGCTCATGCCTAGGTTTAGACCTAGAGTGCCAAACCAGATGACCGAAGCTAGACCAAGCACGAGCTCTGGAAGCGCCAGCGGTAATGCGACTAGCACAGATAGTGGTCCTTTGAACCGCACCCGCGATTGATGCAACGCGAGGGCTCCACTCACACCGAGTATGGTCGCACCCAAGCTTGCCGCGCCGGCCACCCAGAGACTAGTCGCTAGCGCCTGCATGATCTGATCGTCGTTACTGAGGTCACGGTACCAATCCAGCGTTAGGGTCCATGCGGCATCACCATCCGTGCTCGACGGAGCGAGGACAGAGTAAAAAACAATGGCCACTAATGGCAGTAGCATCAGCGCGTAACAAACTAACGACACCGCATAGGCCACAACGTGCGGACGTGGTCGCGAGTGCTCTTTACCCAGGGATGAAGCCACGCTGCCTCCTAGTGGCGGGATCACCGACTAAACGCATGAGCCCCATCACGCTCACCATAGACAGCACCAAAATCATCGCTAATGCTGCGCCAAAGGGCCAGTCGCGCACGCGCAGAAATTGTTCGGTGATAAGGCCGCCAAGCATCAGCGTCTTAGCGCCACCGAGCAAATCCGGTATCGTATACTCACCAAGCACGGGTACAAATACGAGACTTACCCCAGAAATCAGGCCGGGGCGAGCCAACGGCAAAATAATGCGCCTAAATATGGGCCATCCCCTGGCACCAAGATCCTTGGCAGCATCGATGATGGTAAAGTCAAACTTTTCAAACACCACATAGATGGGAAGCACCATAAACGGCAGATAGTTTGTCACCATGCCGAGAGCGACCGCAAACGCAGAGTCGGTCATCAGCCAGGGCTCCGTGGTGAGTCCTGAGCCAAGCAGCAGTAGATTAATGGGCCCCTCAGCCGCAAGTATGAGTCTGATGGCATAGACCCGCACGACAAAGTTTGTAAGAAATGGCAGCATGAGTAAGCCTAGCAGGGTGGGCTGCCACCTCTTCGAGGACGTGGCAATGGTATACGCCAGCGGTAAACCAAGAACTGCACAGATGCCCGTGGTCGATCCCGCCAGCACTAAACTCTTGGCATAGACGCGGAGATACAGGGGATCTAGTGCGCGCTGGTAGTTGGCTAGGTTGAAATGCCACACGATTTCGCCATAAGGCCCGCGTTGCAGTAAGCTATAAAGCGCTACCATCACCAAGGGACCAACGAGAAAAAGACCGAGCCACAAAGTCATAGGAATCAACAAAAAAGTCGCAAAACGCTTCAATGAATCAGCCCCCCGTCGTTACGGGAGGGATAGCAGGAGCGATAAGGACATGATCTAGGTCAAGCCGGATCACGAGCTGGACCCGTGAACCCAAACTAAGCCCGGCCGGTAAACTGTCGCGATTGAGATGGGTCACCGTCACGGATGTAGCTAGATTGGCGACGTGTGCCGTCACCTGCGTCGTAGCACCGTGAAAGGCCATGTCAGAAACCTGACACGGCAGGGATAGTTCACGACCGTCAGTGGAGACAACACTGGCCTCATGCGAGTGAGCCTCGCGCAAGCCTATCTTTTCCGGTCTCACGAGCATGGTCACCGGTGTGCCGGCTGCCGGCAACGGCCTGCCCTGAGACCACCTGGCCCTTAGCCTGTTGCTGCCGTCTAAATTTACCCAAACATGATCACTAGACTGGTTACAGGGAGCACTATATTGCACCGTGACCCGGTTCATCGTCCCGAGAAACGAGGCGACAAAATCGGTAGCTGGGTGATCATACAGGGCCGCAGGGGATCCAACCTGTTCGATGTGCCCGCGGTTCACGACGGCCATCCGGTCCGACATGCTCAGAGCTTCACTCTGATCGTGCGTCACGAAGACAAAGGTCATGCCTAGCCGTCGCTGCAGAGCTCTTAGTTCCGCCTGCATGCGAAGCCGCAGCTGCAAATCAAGCGCACTAAGAGGTTCGTCGAGAAGTAGTACTTTAGGTTTACAAATGAGCGCCCTAGCCAAAGCCACCCGCTGCTGCTGCCCGCCCGAGAGCGATTGCACACGGCGCTCCCCCATTCCCTCCATGGCGACTAGCGCCAAAGCCTCGTCTACATACCGTCGACGTTCGGCCCCTGTCATGCGACCAAGGCTCAGACTGAAGCCGACATTTGCTGCCACACTCAGGTGTGGAAACAAGGCATAACGCTGAAAAACCATATTGGTCGGCCGCTCATGCGGCGGCACGCGGGTGATATCTACACCGCCCAACCAAACCGAGCCGGAGTCTGGAGTCTCAAAGCCGCCAAGGATCCGGAGTAATGTGGACTTACCGCAGCCGCTAGGGCCTAGGATCGAAAAGAACTCACCGGGCTCTAGCTCGAGCGTGGCATCTTTCAAGGCTTGATGGGAGCCGTAGCGTTTATTAATTTGACGTATACTTAGCATGGCCAGGACCGGTAGTTTTTCGCTAACATGTTGTCATTGTTTAGTGTATTCAAATTTACCCACAAACGACCTTTACGTACACCTAATCCAACGAATTTCCTATGCAAAGTTATAGCAAACTTGCCCGCCCAACTTACCATGTGACCGCATCTTTGCTGCTGGCTCTACTCACAGTCTCGTGCACCATCTTCAAGAAACGTCCGGATTCCCATATGGGCAAGCTCCGCACGACCGAAGACGAGGCCGTCTTAAACCTATACATCTGGGCCGACTATACGTCGCCCGCCATGATTGAGGATTTCACTCGGGCATCCGGGATCAAAATCCGCGAATCCAACTACGCCTCTAACGAAGAACTCCTTGCCAAGTTACAATCCGGGGCCACCGGATACGACCTGATCGTGCCGTCAGACTATATGGTCAGCACGATGATCAAACTAAACCTCCTCCAGCAACTCGACCGTAGACGTATTACGCGCCTGGACCAAATAGACCCCAGATTTCTCGGACGATCCTATGACCCCGCCAACACATGGTCCGTACCGTTCGCCTGGGCTGTCAGTGGCATTGCCGTCAATACCAGAGCCTACAAGGATCCTGTCACAAGCTGGAACGATCTGTTGCGCAATCAAAAGGTCAAGGGCCGCGTTTCCCTGATGGATGATGTACGCGAGGCCTTGGCTGTCGCCTTAAAAATCGATGGCCATAGCGTCAACACCCAAAACCGAGATGAACTCAACCAAGCTAAAACCACACTCATCACAGCAAAACAAAATCTCAAGGCCTTTAATGCCTTCCCTAGCACTCTGATCACCACTGGCGAAGTCGTCATGGCTCACATGTATTCCGGTGAGACCATGGTCGCGGCTCGCGACAGCGGCAAAGCGCTCCAGTTTGTCATCCCCAAAGAGGGCAGCATCATCGCCATCGACAACATGGTGATCCCCAAAGGAGCCAAACACGTGGATGCAGCTTATGCATTCATCAACTATTTCTACCAACCCAGGGTCAACGCCGACTTTGTCCAGCGCATGTACTACGGTCCGGTGGTCAAAGGCGCTGCAGCTTTTCTCCCGCTAGAGCTCAAGCAGCACCCGGTACTTTTTCCGACAGAGTCCACCATCAAGAACTGCGAGATGCTCCGCGACCTAGGCGATACCACTACGATCTACGACAGGATCTGGCTCGAGGTTAAGGTGTCTGGTTAGAGGGTAGTGCATTCAAGTTTTTGGCGGTGAAATCAGTCAGCCGCTTGCGTGCGTCTCTAAAACACGTAACAAACACACCGCTAATTTTAGCCACAGCCCGCTTAGCCTGGTCTTCGTTGTAGGTGTGAGAGGTCTCGTTTCGCGTCTTTATGATGTCAGCCCAATCTGATTCCAAATTGGGGTCAATCAGTCCAAGCTGGTAAGCTGCCTGGATGGCCTGCCGTGGTGACGCAACCTCAAGAGCCTCGGCTTCGGCCACTTTCTTAAACACCTTCCAAAACTGCTCATAGGTGTATTCAAATGCCTGAATCACGCCTGCCATGTCACGACGAGTGACAATCGGTTCAGCGAGAAATTCCACAAGTGACGCGAATGCACGATCCAAATTTTCAAACGCGATCTGCACTTTTTTTACCGTCATATAGCAGCACTCCATTTTGCGTGATTTCAGCCGCCAAATTCGTATCGATGCTATCAAATTTAACCAAATCAAGAGGACACAAAGTTCCCGAGTTCTCTTGCGCCTCTACAACAAATTGAGCCCATTGACGCGGTGAGCTGACGTAAAAACAGAGATCGTAATCAGATCGTTCGTGATGATCGCCGCGAGCCCGCGAGCCAAAAATGACGACTCGCTCAAGGTCTAAAACTTGTTTCGCCCTCGCAATCAATACCACGAGAAAGTCTGGCATCGCAGGCAAATCCCGTGCACTCCAAGTTGGGGCCGTAATTTTTCGTGCTTTATTCATTTTCTACCGTTGCTTTGCGTCTCGTCTCCAGAGAACTTCAGGCTAACAAAACATTTAGAGCGACGTCCACCAGGCAGACAACTAATCCTGGACAATTTACGTTGCTGAGCCAAATCGTCGAATCATCTGCAGAAAAGTTTAAGCCAATGAATTCGCGCGACAGCCAGCTAAGCCCCTAAAATACCTGCCGCGCGGGACGGATTTTTGAGGTTTTACCAAGCCTTATCATCCGCTTGGCTGCCCGGC
>VGTI01000117.1 GCA_016874735.1 Deltaproteobacteria bacterium | reverse complement strand
GCACACTTTGGCCAGATTCAAAGCAATCCGTGATTATTTTTCAAAAGCATCAAACGCGGCACTCTGCAGAGTGAGACCAGCGCTCGCTCCGCGAGTTGGCTGGCGATGCTTTCCTTACATTGCCGACGTTGCCAGAATTTGTTATCAACACTTTTGTATCGCCATACGAATTAGTCGCAAAACTGATCCTATCTGAGGACAAAATCTCAAGTCGTCCGATCCACCGGCTTATATAGCCCGTCGAGCTATCAAGGCCATTGTCTAATTTGATTTGAGCTTGTTGACCATCAACACCGCCACCGATATGCAACGAGGATCCGGGACCGGTTGTTCCAATCCCGACATCTTCTGTGAACCCACTTTTTTAGTTTTTAAAACAGGTCAGAAGCTGGATAAACGGCGCATTAGTCCCGGCGACAGAACCTGCGTTATTAATGGTGATGCCAGTGGTGGCGGAGCTGATCAAGCCACCTGAAGACCCGTAGACTGATTGATTAGTCAAAATTCCGTAGGGACCATAGTTCCTTGCAAGATCTAGCGATCCGTCATTAACACCGTGGCTGTGTCCTGGATCTGTGATGCCGTGATTATGGAGACCAGTAGCGCGATTTTCCTGATTTGAAAGCGCTGTGCCGACGCTGGCCGCCAAGGTGCCTCCACTAGGCAGGCCTACAATATAGCGACCGCGGACTGAGGTGAATTCACTCCAGCCAGCGGGGCAGGATGCGCTATTGAAATAGGCGATAGTTCCGGAGGGGAGATCGCTGGCATTAGTTGAGGATATGATCCAGTTACTACCATCGCTTACCACCGTGACAAACTGCCATCTTGCGACCAAGGCAAATGTCGTAGCTCCATCGATGGTCTGTGAACTAGTCGTTCCAACTGTGATCGCGTTGGATGAACTATCGATTTTCTTGACCATGTATTGGCGTCCGATGATGCCTACCGCTGTTGGTAGGGTAATTGTATAAGCACCAGAGGTCGCATCAGCGATAACAATACTATCCGCTGCACCGAGTGTATAAGCCGATGTTTTGTTCGCCACGGCAGTGGCTACGGGGCCATTGACCTGCAGGGTCGTGTTGGGCGCCGTTGTTCCTATCCCGACGTTGCCGGCGCTGGATACGTAGACACGTGCCGCCGAAGCTGTCTGATCGAAAATAAAGAAATCGTTGGTCCCGTTATTGTTGACGTCGCGCCCGATAGAAAAACCACTCGTATTGGAATTGGTACGGAACTGTACGGCTGTTTGTTGAGTTGCGGCGCTTGTCGGCTGCAGAGTAAGCGCGGCATTCGCTCCGTTAACGTGAAGGACAGTAGCCGGAGACGTAGTCCCAATCCCGACGTTGCCGGAAGGGAACGTCACTGAGGAGATACTGTAGCCAGAGCGATTTACATTGAGCCACTGCTGGCTTGCATTGTTGGCGTCGTTTGCGGCCCATCCGATCAGATTTCCGGAAGAATTCGAACCTAAAAACCAGTTTTTTCCATCCGTGGTGCCTGACGAATTCGAAAGACCGAGACTGGCACCTCCGGCCACTGAAACATGCAAGTTTGCTGCGGGCGCCGTCGTCCCAATCCCAACACTCCCACTAGCCGTCAACGTCGTAAACGCACCAGAGTTTGGTGTAGTTGACCCAAGGCTTCCGGGCGCAGCCCAGTTGGTGGACGATGACGGGACACTCCAGCTACCATCCGCCTTGAGGAATTTTCCGGCCGCCGCGTCTCCCAATGCTGGTGCCGGCACGGCACCTTGGGTGCCACCTGACCCTGAGTCACCGACCATCGTCGGTAAATCTGCAGGTACGATGGCTCCCACACTCACTGCGGCACCTGAGGTTGTCTGCTTCAAGTATTGTCCGACGCCTCCTGTCAGAAGCAGACTTGCGCCAGTACCACCGTTGCCGAGATTGAGAGTGCCGGTTACCGCATTTGCTTGTGACACATCGACAGCACCAAAGCTCGGAGCACCACCAGCAGAAGGTACACGCAACACAGAGTTAGCTGCACCTGCAGCCGTTGATGTAGGTGCCGCGCCGGCGCCGGCGCCAAGGACTACACCGTTACTAGTGAGTGCAGCCGAAGAGGCCATCGTGCTTGCGGCATTGAAGTAGGGAATCCCGCCCGATGTACCAGATGTTAGTCCTGTCCCACCTTTAGCTACACTCACGGCAGCGCCTAGACTAGCGGGACTTAGATTGGTTAGAGCACTACCGTCAACAGCCGGAAGTTTAGCCGCCGCATCGAGTTGCACTAATTTATTCGCCGTCGTACCGACATCCGCATTAAGTGTCACCGAACCGCTTGTGCCACCTCCGGTTAAGCCGGTACCTGCGGTGACGCCGGTGATGGAACCCACGGCGGGAGTAGACCAAGACGCGAGGCCATTGGCATCGCTCGTCAGCACTTTGCCGACACCGGGAGAGCCACCTTGGACTTTGATTTGGCCGCTGATATCAAGTGCGGCGCCGGATATCGCAGCGGATGTCGCAATGACAGAGGCACCGTTGATCGTCGCTGACGTTAAGATGGGCGAGGCTAGCGTTTTATTGCTGAGTGTTTCCAAAGCGGTTTGCGTAACCACCACACCACTCACCGGGAACGTCGCTGATGAATTGACACCGGTACCGCCCAAGCTCAGCGGCAGTAAACCGGTGACGGCAGCCGTCTGAGATAGATCGACCGCCCCAAAGGAAGGGGCACCACCGCCACTCGGCACGACTAAGCTTTGGTACGCAGCTCCCGCAGCGGTGGACAAAAGATTACCGCTGCTGTTGCCGAGGACGACGCCGTTATTGGCGAAGCTAGCGGCTCCAGTACCGCCGTTGGCCACAGGCATGATGCCAGAGCCGATAATCGACGCAGGGAGTGCGGGGATGTCGGCGACCGCAAGTGCGCCACCGTAATACACGCGCCCCTTAACATCGGTGGCGACTTTAGTGTAGGTACCTGCCGTGACACCGGTCGCCGTTAGCGTCGGATTTGGAAAGTTACCTGCTAGCTCTCCGCCGGCAGCACCTGTAGGTGCAAGACCCGAAGCCCACGACAACGCACCAGAGCCGTTAGTGACTAGAGCTTGACCACTAGTCCCATCACTCGCTGGTAAGGTCCAAATGCTGGTTGCAGCTAGGTTGTCGGGCGCTTTTAGCGCAAGGAAATTGGTGTTAGCACCGTCATGCATGACGAGCTTCTTGGCCAAGACACCGTCACCAAGTATGGTCACGTCGCCATTAAATGTGCCGGCATTGATAATCGGCGATGCCAAGGTTTTATTACTGAGAGTCTCTGACTCCGCCCGTGTTACAACTACTCCACTTGCAGGGAAGCTTGCCGTGGAGCTAATCCCAGTGCCACCGACCGCTGTCGGCAGCACTCCAGTAACAGCCGCCGCTTGCGCTAAATTGATCGCTCCGAATGAGGGCGTTCCACCCCCACTGGGGACGACCAAACTTTGGTATGCGCTGCCTGCAGCCGTGGACAAAAGATTACCGCTGCTGTTGCCGAGGACGACGCCGTTATTGGCGAAGCTAGCGGCTCCGGTACCGCCGTTGGCCACAGGCATGATGCCAGAGCCGATAATCGACGCAGGGAGAGCGGGAATGTCGGCGACCGCAAGTGCGCCACCGTAGTGCACGCGCCCCTTCGCATCTGTTGCGACTTTAGTGTAGGTGCCAGCTACCACGCCCGTCGCCGTTAGTGTGGGACTCGGGAAGTTTCCCATGAGGTCTCCACCAGCAGCGCCGGTTGGAGCTAGCCCTGAGGCCCACGCCAAGGCACCGGCGCCATTAGTAACCAATGCCTGCCCGCTAGTCCCATCACTGGCTGGTAAGGTCCACGAAGTTGAAGCAGCTAGAGTGTCCGGCGCTTTGAACGATAAATAGTTAGACATACCTTTGTCGTGCATCACGAGCTTATTACTGCCGACGCCGTTACCACTGATCGTGACGTCGCCACTAAATTGGCCGGAGGCTGCTGTCACTGACCCGGTTGTGTTGACGACTGTCGAGCCGCCGATCAGCGACGCACCACTGATGGTCCCGGCAGCTACCATGGGAGAGGCCAAAGTTTTGTTACTCAAAGTCTCAGATGCACTTTGTGTCACCACCACACCAGAGCTGGGAAAGGTCGCGGTCGAGCTCACACCCGTACCGCCGTTACTGACGGGCAGCACGCCACTGGTGATACTGGATGCCGGCAGCGGTGGGATATCACTGGCCGAGAGTGTCGCACCCAAGTAAACGCGACCTTTAGCATCCGTTACGACCTTCGTGTACGTACCAGCCGCCACACCCGTGTTGGACAGAGTGGCCGCTGCACTCCCAGGTCCTGTAGCCGTGATGTCGCCAGTGAGGCCACTTAAGTAACTACCAGCAGCCTGTTTACTGCTAAATGCCTGGAAATCTGCGTTAGAGATGAGACCAGCTGTCACCGAGGCTCCCGCTGATGCTAGGGGGATACTCAGCGCATGGACATTCGCGTTTGAGTTTATTGCTGGCGCTGTACCGGTATTCGTGACCGTAAATGACTGGGTGTTACCCGTCTGGCCATTAAGGCTGGAGATGCCCGAGCCAGACACACCAAGGGAGCGTGCCTGGGTGCCGTCCCAGAATTTAATTTGATTGGAGCTAGAGTTGTACCAGGTCTTACCGAGATCGGCAGACCCACTACCGCTGGCATTGAGCGCGGCGACCATCAAGGCTTCACTAGCGTTATCAAAAATACCGAGTCCTAAAGTCTTAGCTGCCGTGATCTTCAGATCTCCACCTACGGAGAGGCCGGCAAAGGTCGGCGTAGCTGTGGGCTTAATATCCTGCTCAGTCACCGTAGGCGGTACCGACCACGTGAGCTTACCGCTACCGTCAGTCGTCAGGTACTTACCGGCGCCGCCACTTCCAGCTGTCGCCAGCGACAGTTTGCCGTCACCGTTAAAAGCCAGCGTCTTATCATCGACGGGAATACGCATCGCAAAGGGCACGAAGCTAAACTTCTGCCGCGGATAGGTCTTACCACCTGCCGTGAGCTCGATGTAAACGGGCTGAGATCCATCGCCAAAAATTGCCTCAACCTCCGCCGCAGTGAGGTCGAAGTTTAGTGAGAGTACACCCTGTGATACTGCAATATCGCTGAAGCTGAAGACGCGGCCCCTTAATGATCCACCAACGTCAGTCTGATAAAACCTAGCGTCGACTGAGACCGGTCCCTCGACTGGTGCACCACTACTTTGAGTCAGTCTGGCCGCGTAGCTGAGGGGAAAGGTAGATGTGTCGGCAAGTGTGGGGTGAGACGAGGCAACAGCTAACCATGCGCAGGCAAATAAACATGCGGCGTTTAGTATCTGTTTAATTTGTCTCAGTTTGGTCTGCAATCATCCCCCTGTCGTGAGGGGCACTCGGTGCTAGGTAATCAAGGCCGTAAAACCCCGCCATCTTTAGGAATTCCATCGGCAGAGGCGGGAAAATCTTGAGGCCAAAAAACAGTGGGCCAAAATCGCAATTGTTTCGGGGCGTTAGATACACCATGGCGAGGGCATTTAGGGGCGCTATGCCGGACCACAAGCGTCATTTGCCGCGGTGACTATAGCGCTCAGCTAAATTGACCCACCCGCGCTCAGCTAAATTGACCCACCCCATAAAAAAAACACCCCACCTAGGCGACTGGCACGAGTGTAGTCGGCTAAAATGGGGCTATGCAAAAAAAACAC
>VGTI01000116.1 GCA_016874735.1 Deltaproteobacteria bacterium | reverse complement strand
GGTTTGATCACGAGGTTTGAGGATGGGGAAGGGACATGAGCCGTAGTAGCTTAGATGTCGCCTAGCGACATGTGTACATCATCCCGCCCATGCCGCCCGGTGGACCGTGGGTGAATTGGTTTTGGTACAGAGAAGTATCTGTTTGTATTTACGGGTAGTTAGCAAAGAAATTTGTCACGGACTGAGAGCAGCAAGATAAAGCAGATCCCAGCCGTGACCCAGTAAATCAAGGCATTTCCGCCCTGCAAACAAGCTCAATTTTCTCAACCTGAGCCTTGCCTGTGCGTACAATAATGCCGCCGTGTGCAAAGCTCACATTTGATGCCGCAAACATGGATGCAATGATGGTAATCACAAACACTTTCATTGAGAAACCTCGTCGCTCATAATGGTTCCGCTGATGAGGCCGCAAAAGGCAACTTGCTCGCCTTTGTATCTGCTATTGCTCGCGATCTCGGCCACGTCCATCGCTGCTTGCTTAAGTACCGCTCTCAGGCGTTCGAGTCCAGACTGATTCAGACCCGTCACAACGCTCGACAACAAATGACCTGGCTGTGAACGTCTCGCAACTTCATAAACCTTCGTCATATGAGCGATCTCGTTGAGGATGAACTCAGGATTGCCGCTAGTAGCGAAATCTTTGTCCTTCAGCTCAATCATGGTACCGCGATCCTCGACAACCTCGACTTCATCAAGCTTTTTGATCGCTGACTCGGCTGTCTTCTTACCGAGGATCTCCACCAAGTGATCCCTTTTGACTCCGGCCGGGCGCTCGGCCAAACAGACAGTGAGCCAAACAGCGAAATCCGCGATCATATCCGTCAAATCTTGGCGAGCGCATTGGCGACCCTGAATTTTCTCGTTGAATTCGCGGATAATCCTGCCACCTTCCGGATACCATGCCTCGACCAAGGCAAAAATTGATGATGAGTCAGTTTCACCCATAGCTGTTAGCAAAGCGATCGCATTCTCCAGAGCTACAGTGTTTACCTCACCCTGGATGATGCGTCGGCAAGTGATGTACGAGACACCACTGTCTTTGGCAAGCCTATGCAGCGACCTGTTTTTGCCTGCCTCAATGTAAGCAGACATGCGATGGCCAAGCTCTGGCACAACCATTTCCAGCCTCCTAAACATACATGTTGAACAATCGGTCCTCAAAAGTGCTCGACAAGTAGAACAATCGCCTACACCTGTCAACATAGCACTTTGACGCGCTTTCGCGTTTTGTTACTACGAGTTTACGCGGCGCCGCATGAATGAAAATCTCAGACAAAAAAGGAGATAATTTTGTTTAGGAAATTTTTGCTGTTAAGCACTTTAACTGTTTCCAGCGCTGTTTTTGCATGCCCGGATGACCAATACGAAGCATGCATCGTGCCGCGTCCTTTTGGCGGATGTGCGCAGCACGCGTGTTTACCAAAAATTCACGACCCAGCTAAAGCCATGATTGACGCCATCAACGACAAAGCCTTCGAATTGGCAATCAGCGCCCGCGACAACGAGAAAGTTCAGGATCGCAATGATTGCATCATCATAGTCACTGCTGGACTGGCAACATGGGGCGCTGTACTTGGTGGCCCATGGGGAGCATTAATCGGTGGAGGCGCTGGTGGCGCAGCAGCGAGCCTAGCATGTAGACGTGCATTTCCCTTGGAGGACTGATTCATATGAAAACTTTTATCTTATCCATCGCTGTTGTAGCACTCGCGGCATGCGCAACGGTTTATAAACCTGAAGTTTTCGATAATGGCAGTGGCCTTTATTCCTTGCGCCTACACGTCGGAACTAGGGGTGACAACTTATACGAAGACAACTTTGATAAGAAGGCCCGTGACCTTTGCGGTGGCGACTACACGCTTTTGAAGAAGAAAAAGTGGAACGATGGACAATTAGACTGGGACATCAAATGCAGTAAGTAATGCAGTTTAGTGAAGTTCGCTTGTACGGCATTCCCGTTACTTTATCGCAACTCCTTAGTACATAAAGCAACAAAGCTCCGATGGCGTCTATGCCATCGGAGCTCGTTATCAAGTTCAAACCTAATCTTAGTGATTCATCAAAGGTTCCGCACCGAGCTCAAACTGCATCACGCCGCCTTCGTTCAGCTGATCAGCAGTAGTCCAAGTGGGTGCTTGCGTCTGCCCATTAATGCGAAGCGTTTGGACATAGCGCTGCGGTGCGCCTTGGCCCTTGATCACAAGCTGCTTGCCGTTGCCCAAAGTCACTTTGGCCTCGGCAAACGATGGACTTCCGATCACAAGACCATTGCCGCCCGGAGTTATGGGGTAAAGCCCTAAGGCACTCCAAACGTACCACGATGACGTTGCGCCCAAGTCGTCGTTACCCGGGAGTCCACCGGCGTCAGTGCCAAAGGCCTCGTCCATGATGCGACGCACGACATCCTGCGTACGCCAAGGAGCACCGGCCCAAGCGTATAGCCACGGCGTAGCAAAGTTGGGTTCGTTGCCCATATAGAAGTAAGGATCCGAGAGACCAGCGTTAAGTCTTGAGAACAATTTGTCGAGTCGCGACCGCACGGCCTCAGCACCACCCAGCGTAGAGACGAGGTTGGATGGATCATAGGGTACCATCCACACATACTGCTCAGCGTTACCCTCAACAAAGCCATCAGTGGCCGAAGGACCGAAACCGGTACCTTGCCAGGTGCCATCGGCCTTGCGCGGGCGTAGCAAATTCGTGCTAGCGTCGTACTGACGCGTCCACAGCATAGCCTGGTTCATGAAGCGATCGGAGGTCTTGTCGTCGCCGATCGCTTTGGCGAAAAGTGCAACGGCGTAGTCAGCGTTTTGGTACTCGAGAGTCGTCGATACCGAGCCCCAAATATTCTCTGCCCCGTAGGGGATGTAGCCATACTCGAGATAGTCCTTGAGCCCAGGGCGGATCACAACACCGTTGCAAGCTGTGCCAGGCTCTGTGCCAGTGCGCACCATATGCGCGAGAGCTTTGGACGTATCAAACTCCTTGCCGCCAAAGGCGTAAATATTGGCGACGATCAACGCCCCCGGATCGCCGACCATAACGCCAGTCTCACCGTTGGCCTGCGACCACTTCGGCAGTGCACCACACTCATCGGCGGCAGCCACCAAGGACTGAGCCATGTCGCTAGCCTCTTTCGGGAGCAGCCAGGCCAAAAGCTGCACTTGCGAGCGATAAATATCCCATCCCGAGTAGTTAGCGTACTGAGTATAGCCGCTAGCTTTGTGGATTTGATCATCAAAGCCGCGGTAGTCGCCGTTAATGTCGCTATATACGTTGGGGTGGAGAAAGCTGTGATAAAGCGCGGTGTAGAACTTGGTCAGCTGCGCTTTATTGTCGCCGCTCATCTCGACGCGGCTGAGATACTTGTCCCAAGTCGCCTCAGCCTCACCACGCACTTTGTCAAAGTCGTGTGTAGGATTTTCTGCGGCGAGGTTGTCGCGAGCATTGCCGATGCTGACATAGGAAAGGCCGATGCGCATCTCTACTGCCTGATCTCCTTGGTCGGCAAAGGTAAGCAGTGCGCCACGGCTGGACGTGGTCGAAAGAGCGAAGGGCTGACTAAACTCAGCAGTGAAGTAAAGCGTGTACTTGTTGTTGGTATTGCAGAAGTTGCCGCTCGCAACATAACCCTCTAGTGTGCGAGGACCAACTGCATTGACGGCGGCATCACGCACGCCGGCAGCTGAACGCCAGATATCAATCAGTAGGTTATTGGCAGTGGATCCAGTCGGGAAGGTGAAGCGTGCCGCACCGGTACGCGTCGTCGCCGTCAGCTCTGAGCGTACGCCATTATCCAAAGTGACACGATAATAGCCAGCGTGAGCCGTTTCGTTGGCATGCGAAAAGCCGACCTTGAACTCGGAGTTGCCAACCCCGACCGTCGGCGTCATGGGCAAGTCGGCGAAGTTGCGACAGCCAGCGCCACTGAAGTGAGTTAAGCTAAAGCCCGTGATCTCGTGATCGTTGTAGCCATAGCCCGAAGGCTCGCCGGCCGGTGTGTCCGGACTAAACTGGACCATGCCAAAGGGAACAGTAGCGCCAGGAAACACGCTGCCACCAGTACCGCCGGGGACAGGATTGGGAGCATTGCTTGGCCCCGTACCAATGAATGGATCCACATAACTCGCGAGATGATGGGAGTCGGCAGCAAAGGCGCAAGAGCCGAGCTGTGCGGCTCCCATCGCAGCGACTAGGCCAGCAGTCGCCAAACCTAGTTTATTGGGGGATTTGTACATCATGCGTCACATCCTCATGGTTCTGAGACAAGTGAAATCCAGCTGAGGCGCAGAGCACCCCACGCAGGACATTCTTTAGTCTCTAATGCGGAAAAGTGACGTTACACTACCAAATTTAAGATTTGGCGCCACCGAAACGTGTCACTTTGGCGGAGCTGAACCCTGACTTGCGACTCAGCAGGCTGCGGTCCACGTGCAGTCTTCTTTCACGTGTCAAATGCTCGTGCCCGCACGCGGTTGATCTCACTGCAACTTTGTCAAGTTGAGTGGTCGTTGCCGCGGAGCGTCATAGTGATCAGAGTCGCTGCGTCGGCGCAGCAGATGAGAGGCTCTTACTTTGGGCGCTTACGAACTAGTCACGATCTCATACACATGACCAAACACGCTGCGCCGGCGCAGCGATGCCAGGCCTGGCGATGGTCGCTGACATAACTAAAAAGCCGATGTCGGTGGCTGGCGTGAATCCAAACTGTTTCTGTCTCGCGTAACTCCTTCTGGCGAGCTGCTCGACAAAGAAGAGGTTTGCGAAGTTAGGAACATACTTACCAAAAACCAGATTGCGATGCTGGAACGTGCACGGGAGGTGCTCGCAGCAGCAGGCACCGTACCAAACGATGCCGCCATCGTCACAAAAGCTCTAGATGACTCACTCATAAAACGCGACCCCATGCGCAAGGCCGAGCGCGCTGCCTCGGCGCAGCGGCGAAGGGAAAGTGCAAGTGCCGCTGCCGAAAAATGTGGCACGTCAGCAGGGTGGTATCAGGACCGGGTGCAGCGTGAGACTGAGGAGCCCTAAGAACTCTCGGGGTGGTTCGATAGGGTTACGATTGCAGGTAGTTATAGTGGTTTCAATCAGCACCTGCTATCGCTGCCGCAATATGAGGAAAGTTACCCCTCAATTGTTAACGAACCCGCGGCAGGATCTGTGCCAATATTTATCCCCGTCAAAAACGGCGTCTAACCTCCCTCGCGGATGCCTGTCATACCCCTGTAACTACAGGGGATTCTTGCTCGGCATGAGACGTCGCAAAAATCACCTCATGTTAAGCTCAGATCATGCCGACCCTGCATTTGGGTATCTAGGCTTAAAGCTTGGGAACACGGAGCTTCACGTGAGCGGTCGGGGACTTAGCACCAAAGTCGCGGTTGCAGCGCAGCTTATCCTGTGCTCTGGGGCCGCGCTTGTCCTGACGCCTCATGCACTGGCACAGGATGCAGCGACTTATCCCTACTCCTACTCCGGACGACTAGCAGATGCATCAGGAGCACCGCAGTCTGGCCAAGTCGATGTCATGGCTTCGTTTTGGTCAGCAGATGTTGGCGGGACGCGCGTAGGACAGAATTTTGACTTCGCGGCGGTTAATCTCTCGCAAGGAGTCTTCACACTTAACTTCGCACGATGGTAGGACAATCAACCCCCATTGCCCCAGCACCCGGGTTTGCTTCCCGGGCCAACCTGTCCTCCTCCGCAACCCACTCTCTGCCTAAATGGCAGGATTTCTCTGTACCAGGCGCCTTTGTGGCC
>VGTI01000115.1 GCA_016874735.1 Deltaproteobacteria bacterium | reverse complement strand
ATGGCTCATCTAAAAGCTAATTAGCCTACGCTCGACGTCTGCAGATTCCGTGCCATTAGCAGAACTCAGTGAGGGACTGTGTAAGCATGGTCTGCGCATAAGACTTGCAAGGTTTTTTGTGACAATAATTTGGTAACGGGGGTTCCCATGACGAAGTACCGCAACAGGCGCGAGGCAGGTCAGATCCTAGGAGTACATCTAGAGAAAGAACTGCGGAAAAAGGAACTAACCAAGCCATTAGTGCTTGGGCTCCCGCGGGGGGGAATTCCCGTCGCATTTGAAGTGGCCGCGGTCCTGCGGTGTGCTCTCGATGTCATAGTGACGCGAAAACTCGGCGTCCCCGGACATGCAGAGCTGGCCTGTGGTGCTATTGGACCAGATGGTGTGGAAATTCTCGATCAAAGATTGGTTAGTGAGTGCGGCATCACTGACAAACAAATTTCTGACATAGTCGCACGGGAATCGGTTGAGCTCACGCGGCGGCAGGAACTCTATCGTACCGGTCTTGGTCCTCTAAATTTGTCGGGGCGTGATGTGATCTTAGTCGACGACGGCATCGCTACCGGTGCAACCATGATGGCAGCTGCTGCGAGTGTAAAAAAATGTGGCGCTAAAATGATAGTCGTTGCGGTACCAGTCGCGCCAGACGACGGCGCAGCGCGACTTGGTGGTATAGCTAATATTTATCTCTGTCCCTACCAACCCGCCTATTTCAGCAGTGTCGGCGAGTGGTATGACGACTTTACTCAGACTTCAGATGCCGAAGTGCTGCATTTGCTACAGCTAGCAAAAAATCGGAACATTAGCTCTCCCGAGATTCCTCAATCGCCTGTTTCACAAAGTCCGACTCCGTTACAATGCCAATAATTTTGAGGCCATCTGTGACTGGGAGGCAGCCAATCTTGTTGTCGAGGAGAATCCGGGCTGCCTCGCTGATCATGACATCCGTGGTGATGGTCTCAGGCTCGGGCGTCATGATGGAGCGAGCGTAAAGGTCAGTGAGATTTGCTTTTTTCTCCATAACGGTCATGTCGTCAAAGGCAAAAAGGACGTGCTTCATCAAATCACGCTGCGTGATGATACCCTCGACGCGGCCATCGTGATCAACCACTGGCACATGGCGAATGTCTTGCTCTGTCATAATGCTGTAAACATCGGACACAGGATCCTCGGCAAATACACAGACCGGCTCTCGTGTCATAAGCTCTGAGATGTTTGATGCTGGCATCGTAGAAACCTCCCCTGAAAAGTTTTAATCAGTGCAGCCTTGTAGGTTGTCCAAACTCAGTTTTGGCGTAGGCAACCATTTGGGCCTGGGACATTTTTCCTGCTGGTTCGACGCGGATTATTTCAATGTGAGAGTTGTGCTGTTCACGTACGAATGTAGCAAATTGCGCCTTAGCTGGCCCTGGGCCCATGATGAGGAGAGCTGCGTCGCTTGGTAGTGACGCGAAAATCTCCTGATAATGTCGTTTCCAGGAATTGCGTCTATTCTCTTCATCGCGCGCCGCAGATACAGCGGATCTATGAGCGTATGCTTTGGCGCTGCGGACGCCTCCCGTAGCTTTATGCTTGCGTTCGGCGTCCGAACTGACATGCCGCACAATTGGAGTCTCCTCTTTGAGATCGATAACAAAAGCCTCTTTATGACTCAACCAGACAGCGCATGGGTGTCGCATATGAGAACCTCCTACTGTTACCAATTATGGAGCAAAAATCGTTCCAAAATTTCCGAAGCGCAGATCAGCCAGGCGGCACAATTTTTGCTTCGTAACAACGGGTATCAGTGAATGCGGATCTGAAAAAACTTCACGGAGGATTTATGAACAGCGTGCGTATTTTTTTAATCGTTGGTTTGGGATTGAGCGCGTTATCGAGTGTACCCGCAATAGCGGCGGACAAGAATAGTGAAGGAATGACGGACCAATTGTCAGAACCCGCGTCTCAGTCAGAATGGACCTGTCCAGGCATGGCGATGGGGCCACACGCCAGGGGAGGAAGGAGTTGGAGTAGACTGCGGGATATGCAGCGCGTCACGATTGATGGGCGTATTGAGGACGTCAATATTCATGAAACGTGTTTTGGCGAGGTGAGGGGCTTGCATCTCAAACTCAAAACCGCTGACGACACAGTTTTTATACATGTTGGTCCAACGCAGTTTGTGAATTCTAAGAGCTTCCCATTTGCCATTGGCGACGACGTGCGGGTGGAAGGCGCGCTCAGTGAAGGTGCAGGTACAAAAGCTGTATTTGCATACGTCATTGAAAAAGGCGGCAAACGTTTGATTCTCCGCGATGCTGATGGACGGCCACGGTGGTCACGGGGGCGTGGTGAAGGGATGGGGCGATTATCCCACTGATAGTTAGACGATTCAGGCGACTCAGTAACCTGGCAGAGCTGAATGATAATGATAGCGATATCATTCAATTTTCAGGTACATAATTGCTAAGGATCATTTGCAATTATCATTTGTCATGTGAGGAGTAGCTTTATGTTTAGCAAGCTAACTGCTGGTTTTTTGAGTTTTGCCACCGTGTTCGTCGGTGCTAACCTAGTGCACGGCAAAAATGCCGTTGACGAACTTGAGACAGTAGATAGTGTGGATTTAGACCGATACCTCGGTAAATGGTATGAAATTGCTAGACTCAATGAAGCGGAGCAGGATAATTGTACCGCTACCACTGCTGAATACAGTCGCAACGGGGATGGCTCGGTCAAGGTGTTAAATAGCTGCCGGCTATTCAATCCGGAACGCGGGTTTTTGAAAACGGTCACAGGGAAGGCCGTGCCGGCAGATGCTACAAACAGTAAGCTTTTGGTGGAATTTAGAGCGGGTGGGCCGCAGGGCAACTATTGGATCATCGAACTCGATGCTGATTATCAATGGGCGGTGGTCGGTGAGCCGAGCAGGTCGGCGTTCTTCGTGCTCAGTCGCTCCCGCACCATGGACGAGGCGCTTTTGGGAGATATCCTCCAAAGAGCCACGTCCAAGCACGGGTATGATCTGTCAAACCTGATCCGGACGCGGCATCCTGCTCATTGATTATTCACCAGTGAATTTAGCTGCGGCAATGACTGCCTCAGTGACTGTGGCCTGGTTCAATTTCAAGCCCCAGAAAGTGCCGCGACCTTGACCAGGCGCGGCATCATCTGTTTCAGAATCGAGAATCGCATTAACAGCGCTATAATCCTTGCCACTCCAAATCATCACATGAGCTGGAGCCTCGTCATTGTGGATATCGATAGTTAAATTTAATGCCTGTGAGCCGTCGACAGCAACGAAGTTTTTAGCGGCAGATGTTACTGTGCCTACAGTCATAGCTGCGGCTACGGAATTACCAGTACGGCTAAATTTTAGCTCTAAACCATTCTTTAATGACTCATCGGCATTAGCGACGAGCGTCAGGCTGCCACCATCGTCGAGGCTGAACGCCAAGGCATAACTCTTGCGTGCTCCGATCGCGCCCACTGGATCTTTAAAGGCGATGCTACCTTGGCCTTTAAGGCCAGTACCCGAGGAGGCTAGGTTGCCTGTATCGACAGTGACGTAAGGGGAACTTCCGAGCGAGCCTTGATTTGCGGTGTCGGTGCCAGTGGCGCCTTTGTCACATCCTGCGATGACTAGGAGCGCAATTAAAGATAGTTTTTTCAAGTTCTTATCTCCGGTGAACATAGCCGCTGTACCGCGACTAATCGTGCGACTTTATCGGCAGAGGCTATTCCAAGTGCAAATGAGTTGCAACAACAACCGTAAGCTCATGGGTCCCAATCTGGGATGTCGGTTGAGGGAGCAGGCGAAGGGCTAGTGGGGCCGGTAATGATCTCAGAGGCCTTGATCATATGCTTAAGCATCCGGTTGTAGGTTCTGGTTTTGATGTCTCTAGGGCCGGCACGATCGACCACTTGAGCTGCTACGCTGAGTATGCGGCGGTTTCGATCTATGAGCCTCCAGGTCTCGGGATCTAGTGCGGCTGGCACTCCCGTGAGTAAGTTGTCCCACGTTTTCTTACCTAGATCGGCTAGTTTAGCTAGGTCACGTATTTGTTGCGCGGGATCTACCAGATTGAGGGTGGGTTGATGGCTGCTTGCCGGCGGCTCCGCTTCACCCGCAAGCAGGGCGCGCAAAGCCATATAGGCTGCGGCCATATCGTCTGGCGAAAGCTTATTGATGTCGACCGTACTTTCCTTGAGGAAGTCCGAAGTTTTGACAGTGGAATAGCTAGCGGATTTCCGGTTTTGCTCGGTATCAACTGTAGTTATGGCCGTGGCTGTCATGCCTATAGTTTTATTGGCCACAACGAACTTTGTCGCTCCGACTTCGCTGCTAATAGCGCTCATCAATTCACTTACAGGAGTCTCAGCTATGGCGAGTTTTTCTTGGGAAAAGCTTGCTGACTGCGCCATGGCTCGTAGGTACGTCGCCACCTCACCCGTGGGCGCAAGTGCAATGGCATGATTCTCGTTAACTGATGCAGTTAGGTCCGTAGGTTTCCCGCTTGAGTGGCGCTTACCAAAGCACGATGTAGCAAGTGCAACGCTTAGACATAGGGGGCCTGCTCCGCTAAGTCGCATCATGAAACCGCCTGGGTGGTTAGTCGCATGGAATCCAATTTTTGAAATCATACAGCCAATGTTACGCTAAAGTATCAATTACAGTCAAAATTGGAGCGGGTATTCGTGTTTAAGTTTGGTAAACGTAGCGGCATTCTAGTCTTCCTCTTGTGGTGCAACTGGATTGGTGCTTGTCGCAGCTGGCAGCGAGGGTCGTCCGTCAACGAGACTCCCCCAGATACGCGTGACTGGAAAGTCTTGCAGCAGGCGAAATTATCAGCTCAGCACAAATATCTCGCCGCGCATGCTGAGGAAGCAGCGGCATTCAGGGCGCGGCCCTTGGGTTCTGATGGTATACCAGCTATGCTCATCGGTATACTGTCCGAAACTGCGCCAGAAATTTGGGCGGAGGGCCCAGCTCATCAACTGATGGGCCTCACATTTACAGGTGTGGAGTCCGGTCGCCTCCCTCAGGAGCTCCACCTTGGCAACGGCTCCGACCAGGAGCTTAAGATCGCCACTTTCAGTTGCGGTAGTTGTCACATTGGACGCGTTCTAGATAGCCAAGGGTTGACGACGGAAATTTTCGGAGCTCCGAATACCCAAATTGACACCACCGCATTTCGTTATTTCCTTTGGAAGGCGTCGAATGACGAGAGGTTGACTGCGTCTAAGGTGACTTCCATGTTGCACGACAAACCATTAGGTTGGTTTTACGGCATGGAGCATAAGACAGAAGAACTCCGAGACCGTCAGCTGATACTGGGGAATCCTGACCTCTTCGTGATGCGGATCAAGCAATCACTCAATGCCCGAGAAGCTTTGATCAACCGCGGTCTCGGCGAGCGAACGTACCGCCATGCAAAGGATTTACTGCGTGGTGGCGTGCCAGGATCTCTAGACGCGTTCGGGTTCACAGTGTTGTCCTTGGTAGTCGGTCCAAAAGTGAGGGACCGTGGTGCCCTCGATTTGGCCGATGACGAGTGGGCCATCCTACCGCCAGCTCCTCCTATGGTAGACATCATGAGCGTGTGGCAACAGTCGCGTAAACATTATGCGCAGTGGGATGGAACCATTAAAAATCCACTCATGCGTAATATCGGAGCGGAGCTTGGGGTCATCAGAGATCCCGAGAAAGTCGACCGACGCAACGCCGCTATGACTACGGCACTTGTGGGCGATCTCCCGCCAGCACCCTATCCGTTTGAAGTCGACATGGCTAAGGCTGCACGTGGTGCCGCTATTTACCAAAGTGTCTGCAGTAAATGCCACGATCATAATTTATTTGTGGATGTGAGTGTGCTCCGCGTAGATGCCAATCGTGCGAAGGGGCTTAACTCACCTGCGCGCCTCGGTTTGATTAAAGGTTTAA
>VGTI01000114.1 GCA_016874735.1 Deltaproteobacteria bacterium | reverse complement strand
GATAAATAAAGGAGCGGGTGTTCATCCGTGCCATAGGCAGAGGGCTGAATCCCCGCTCTTCCATCAAGACTTCACCAAGTTGCGGGACATCGATTATTTGTCCCTACTTTGCGGTGAAGTCAAAACGGCCAAATGATGCGCTTAGCATTGAGACGAATTGTAACTCACCCCAATTGGGGGTGCAATTTGATAGTGTTTTGTAGGGTTCTGATTAGACGGGATAAATAAAGGAGCGGGTGTTCATCCGTGCCATAGGCAGAGGGCTGAATCCCCGCTCTTCCATCAAGACTTCACCAAGTTGCGGGACATCGATTATTTGTCCCTACTTTGCGGTGAAGTCAAAACGTGCTCACTGAAGGCTTGGAATTCCCGAGCATTGTAACTCACCCCAATTGGGGGTGCAATTTGATAGTGTTTTGTAGGGTTCTGATTAGACGGGATAAATAAAGAAGCGGGTGTTCATCCGTGCCATAGGCAGAGGGCTGAATCCCCGCTCTTCCATCAAGACTTCACCAAGTTGCGGGACATCGATTATTTGTCCCTACTTTGCGGTTAAGTCAAAACACTGTGACCGTGTCGCCGTCCGAAATTACGATTGTAACTCACCCCAATTGGGGGTGCAATTTGATAGTGTTTTGTAGGGTTCTGATTAGACGGGATAAATAAAGAAGCGGGTGTTCATCCGTGCCATAGGCAAAAGGCTGAATCTCACCTTCCAATCACGACTTAGCTAAGCGCCAGATTTCACCAGCACTGAGCCACTCTGAAATCAACAGGAGCGCACTCCTCGATTCCGCTGAATGGAATGGCTCAAGGTTTTGATATCAATCGGGTTGTAATTGTCAAAATCCCGCAACAGTTGCGGCACAAGTTATGGCGCCTTCTCTCAGCGGTAGCACTGATTCGCTTGAAAAGTCTGATGGCCACTACCTCATAGGTCTCAAGTGGTAATCGATAGCAAAATGTGAAGAGCGATATACTTAAGCGCGCGAGCACACGGGCAATCAATTATCGGTTTCATGATCTTAGCTGGTCTTTGTCGCTCTTAATCTGCTCAAACAGTCTTTCCAAGCTATTCTCCATCTTAGACAACCTGTCCGCGTCGAATGAAAGTCGTGCCCTTAGTTCTCTCTCTGTCGCCTGGCCCTGAGCCACTGCCTCTTTGAGGTCTTTCTCACCTTCGCGAATTTCGTCAATGGACTTGAGAGTATTTGAGAGCTCTTGGGCCTTCGTTTGAAGCTCTGACTCCAACGCGATGCATCTTTCGTTGAGCCTTGCTATTTCCAGAACGGCGTAATCTTCCCTCTGGTGCGCCAGAGCTAGCTCTTTTTGGTGTGCTGTGATTTGAGTGTCTAGTTTGAGACACTTTGACTCAAGCTCAGTTTTTTCCATGCTGATGCTTTCGATTCCAGCTCTAAGCTGGTTTAGCTGTGTACGGGCATCGGCTAGCAGGGCAGCATTCGCCTCGGAGCGCTCTTTGGCTTTTTGTTCCCGTTCGGCGCTTGATTCAAGAGAGGCTTTAAGTTCAAGGGCCTGGGTTTTAGTTGCGGTGAGCTCGGTCCTTAATTCGACGATTTCGTCTTCAAGCCGTCGCTTTGCGATTTCCCGTTCACGCTCTATTTCATCGTTATCTGCAATACCCTTCTCTAGACGAGCAATTTCATCTGCTGCGTCGGCGAGAGCTCGCTCCTTTTCAGCGTCCAGCTGGGCCTGCTTCGCTAATTCGTCCGCCAACAGCTCCTTAGCGGACTGGATGGCTGACTGCCAAAGCACAGCTAGTGCTTCGGTCTGACTCGACAGCAGCTCTGGTGGTAACTCGGGCGCAGCGCCCTGCTCACGCGGGACACTATGGATCCAGGAGTCTAGGTGTCGTTTAATCGTCGAATAGCTGCCTCGCCCGCCGAGTTTTTCTCGGACTGCTATTATTGATACCGAGCGGCCGGCGGCCTTAAGGGCTTCCGCCGCGAATCTGACTTCTTCTTCACCTATGCCTGGGCGCATTGAGTTCTCCATTTAGAATTTCGCTGGCACTACTCCAGCTGCCTCTAGCTCCCTAAAAACTCTGTGACATGGTTCGTAGCTAGCTCCACTTGCCATGCTTGCTTCTGTCGGATTTCGTGCTCCTCGCTGAATAGCCGTAATGATGTCGGCTCGCCATTGGGCACCGTAAATGAGACGGTTTCTATACTGTTGATTTTGCATCGCAACGGATGACGGTGAAAGAATCCACTTTCCTTGCGGCACTAGGCTACCATTGGGAACGAGGAAGTTAGCGGTTTTGGCCCAGGCCTCTGCACCTCGTATTTCCAGTAGCGAGGGGGCGAGATCAGGATGGCCAACAAGTCTCGGCGCGACGGGAGCCAGCAGAAGAAGAGATTGCCATCTCTTATGGCCATGAGCCAAGGCGTAGGTAGCTAGTAAGCTTGCAAACTCGACGTTGTCTCCAAGCTTGTTTCGTCGCTTGAGGATCTTTGTCAGCTTCTCGATAATTACGGCCGAGCCATGGGCTTCCACCCAAGCGAGGACTGGTCCTAGCCAACGCTGGTCGTTACCCGGGGCAGCAAACGAGACGATTACATCAGCCAAGGCCTCTTCGAGGTCAGCCGCGGAGATTTGTTCGGTGGTGGGTCGTTCCGTCGCGGTCGTGACTCCGATGGCTGCCAGCTTCTCTTCGAGAGAAAGGGGCACGGCTCTCTTTTCGATTTTTCGCGAGGTGACCACTGGCCTACCTTTTTAGGATAATGCGCTCAGCACTTATTGGTTCATGCAATAAATTCTTCCCCAGCTTTTCCGCGTCTGTGATCAGTTCTGTTCGCTATGCTGGGATAATATTAAGGTATGAAAAAGTGTAATTATGATATTACGTAATTACATTATATGCAAGAAGGTATAGCTCAAATAACTGAAAATAATGGTTCTATTCGGTAATTTGTCTGAAGAGTAAATTATGAAACTTCAGGCTTTTTAGCGTCGACGAAGGCTTTACATAAAAAGGGTTATGTTAAGACCTGATTTCCTAACTACCTGAAGTGACGTCTAAATATGCAAAAAAGCCGACCAATGAATTTTCGTGGGTTTCTGGGTGGCATCTTTAACTGGTCCAAAATATTTATTTCGACAATGTAATCAGATTCTTAGGACATATTTCATAGACCCGTAACTTTTTTGCGTAACTAGTAAGGACATTCACAGTCTCTGCACTAACGACATCAAATTCTAAATTCAAAATTTGGCTTAAATCAGTTCGTAAAAGTCTTTGATCGCAGCTTCTACTTTGTCAGCTTCTTGTTTGGTTAAATGCCCCATACGCTTTTTAAACAGATTTTTGTCGAGGGTATAGTAATCTGTGCATCGGGCGTAGCTGTTGTAAAGAATCCCTGCCCTTGAAGGTTTGCCGTGAATCAAGACACTGAAGCATGATCCATCGGAGACGGTTTGTATCGGTATACAAACAGCCACCTTGGCTGTTTGTATGTAGGCATTAGGACTTATGATGATGTAGTACCGCCTTGGCTTAGTAGCATCGTTTGGTTGCGATGGATCTGTGCTGTTTCTCGCTTCATCCTGCGCCAGTTCCCATACATCCCACTTAACCATTTGTTATCCCCTGAAGCCCGTGCAATTCAGGCATGTAATTGGGATCTATTGCTAGTTCTTGATTCTTGGCTTTGGCAGCAATCTCTAGCTGCTTGCTTATTTCAAATCTATATTGGCTTGCGATGGCAGCTAGAATGAACTGCGTTGGAGTTTTGTAGCCGAAAAGTGAAACGGCTCTCTCGATCAGTTCCTTTTCTTTGCTGTCTTCTTTTATCTCGATCTTCATATCACCCCTTTCATACACCAACGAAGTGTATCTCTTAAGTGTATAGTATTACTATCGGCAAATCGAATAAAAACTTTAGCATATAGTTTAATATAATTAAAACATGATGTTACATTGAAAACTGGAGGCTATCCCTTGGCTATTAGTTTTCAATAGGTCCAGCAAAAGGTGCCACCCAGCGTGGGTTTTTTACTTAAAGAAAAAATTTTCCTAAAGTAAAATATCTCAAATGCCGATAGGTACTATGGAGAGCGAAGCTGGCCTCAAAAGAACTGCCACCGGTAGTGATCAAGTGCTGGGTTGACCGCAAGAAGAAGTCGAAGCCGGTTCAAGAGTGGATTTCAGAACTTGATGATCAAAGCCTTAACCAAATCGACAAATTGCTGCACTTGCTGCGTCTCGAGCGGCGAAGACTATTGTGCTTTGACACATAATCCTACCCATAAAAAGTTACGCTGCGCTGACGGAAAGTTGCACTTTATCGCGTGATATTTCGGTTCGCCCAATCATCCACTAGTTCCTTATTCAATTATTCAGCAATCGCAGTTTCGCCCCGGACTGCGGAGCAGGACGGGGCGAGTCTTGTGGTTGCCTTATGGTCCTTTCGACGGTGGCTAAAACTCTGGTTCAGACTGTTGTGGCTGGTCGACTGCCTGATCAAAGATTAAGGCGGCGAAATGAGCCAGGCGGGCCGCGATGGTCTCTAGCTCATGGAAATCTTGTTGGGTTAGGAAGTATCCTGACTCTGGCATGGAAGTGTCTCCTAGATTAATTCGCTGGCAGCAGTACGGATGTGGTCGGCTGTCACGGATCGGCAGTTTTCGATGGCGGCAGCCATGAGACCCCCAGCGGCGAGTTGGTTGGCGCGGCGTAGGCCGCCAGCAGATCCCTGCTGGATAGCTACCACGGCGTTAGGTTCAAATAACTGTGTCTTGATTCCGGCGACGCGTAGGTGGTGGTTTAGATATTCTTCCATTTCACCTTGTGTCAGAGCGCGCACTTGCGCCTTACTCATGACGCGTGATGCCAGAGGGGCGGCAGCGCGATACTGTAAGTTTTCAAGTAGAGCAGGTTGGCCGCAGAGCACGAGTGTCATGTAGTTGGCGCCGTCGTGTTCAAAATTCATGACCGTATGGAGTTCGGCAAGGACATCGCGACGGAGCAGTTGAGCCTCGTCGACACAGACTAAAACCCGTTGTTTACGACTGGTCGCTAGTTCTTTAATCACGGTGCGACATTCACAAAGCAGAGTCGTTCTTGACAAAGATTTGGGCGCCAGGTCTAGACCCCACGATAGCTGCTTATAGAATTCAGCGATGGATCCAGAAGTAGCAACGATGCTGACAATCTTGATATCTGACGAGTGGTAATGCGATAGAGACCACCTCATGGCCGTGGTCTTACCACTACCGACTTCGCCAAACACTATAAGGATCCCACCTAGATTTAGGCAGTAATCTAGCCGTTCTTTGACCCCAATCATGCTCGGCAGTTTGAGGAGGTCCTTCGTGGCAATATCTTTGGCAAAGGGCTCTGATTTGAATCCAAAGTGTTGCCGATGTCTCACGGGTGCACCTCATGAGCCGAAATCCGATTGGCAATCATACTGTCGAATAGTTGTCCTCCAGATGGTGGTGGTGGAGCCTGGTCGTTGGGTCCTGATTGCTTGGTTGTCTCTGATTTAGCCGCTTTGTCGTCACCCCAGTCGCGACCACCACGGGCATTCACGGTTAGATTTAGCGGCACCGCTTTGCCGAAGCTGACACCCTGGTACTGGACCTCAATGTCGTCAGGGGTGTGGTCATGGAATAATAGATCCACTGTCTTGTCGATCAGTTTGGCCGACACCTCGTAGACTTTGCAATTGATTTGCAGGGTCCGATCCTTCTTCACGCGGCGATTCTCGTGGCTACGAAAGTAGTCCATGATGCGATCAGGCGCTGGTCTCACGCAGGCTAGATCAGACCTATAGCGGGCATAGGGTGTCATACCTATGACCGAATGTTCTGAGTTGTTATAGGTGCTGACAAACTCATCTAGGCGTTCGTTAAGAGCGTCGAGCGTCATTGGATCTTTCGGCAGCATCGGCAGGAATGAGTCCCTAATGTTTT
>VGTI01000113.1 GCA_016874735.1 Deltaproteobacteria bacterium | reverse complement strand
TGCTGCTCATCTTTGGATCCTCTACCGCATCAGAAAATTCCGGCTATAATGAGTGTCATACCATGTCATGACGTAGGGAGTAAGGTCCTTGCCAACGAAGCCAACGAAGCCAACGAAGCTGAGCTCGTCTCAAAGCACACGGGTCATCCTTGCGTTCCTTGGTTTTGCCACCTTGATCGCTGCCGGCATGATCGCCGCCTTCGGTCTAGAGATCAGTCCGCTGAGGGGCAAAATCATCAACGCAGGGGGGCGCGATGACGATGAGCGTGGGGGGTTCTTCTACAAGAGTGTGGGTTCGATTGCCGCCAGTATGGCTGCCACCAAGGTGGAGCCTAAACCCACGCCCGAGGCACTCTACACCGTCGAACTAGGCGTCTTCGAGCAAAAAGAAGAAGCTGAAACTTTGGTAGCAGCCCTGCAGGCGCAGGGCAATGATGCCTACTACACACCACTCAATCACCAAGGACACGTCATCTATCGCGTGAGACGCGGGCTTTTCCCAACCGAGGCCGAAGCCGAGAAGGCCGCACTAGCCATGCGTAGCCAGGGTCAAGAGAGAGCTAGCGTCGTCAGTCTGCAATGATCGGATCAGCCCGGATCCCTCTGGTCGATAAGAGCCAGGACGTTTTTCGCGATATTATCGCAAATGCCATCAAGGGGCAGATGGCTCAAGTTACGGGGCGAAAATGGATTTTGCAGCTCGGCCCCAATCTCATCCAAGCTGAAAAGCGGGTACGATGCTAGTGCCATGATGAGCGGCGTGAAGAACTCGACGCGCTCAATCAGCGCGAATGGCAGTAGCGCCAGGAATAAAAACAAAAAGCGTCGGGTTTTGATGGCTAAAGCTAGCGGCATCCTGGTGTTACGGATACGCTCACAAGCACCGATGGCATCGATGAGGGCGGAGCGTTCCGTCTCGGCACGGTGGAACGCCATAGGATCCATATGGTATCGACGCAGGCTGGCAAGTCCCTGCGCAATCAGGTGCCCGACGTATACCGGCATATGCTGCGCGTTTCTGATATCCGCCGCCAGCTCGGGACCGAGGATGGTCTCGACCTCCCTCAACGATTTTTCGCTCCGCAGCGATTCCCGCATGACGTGCGGCCAGGCAGCAACGAGTCGGAGCAATCGATCCGTCACTGTTTTGTCAGCTTCGCCATAGGCCGCAATCACGATACCTAAGTTGCGGCTCTGGTTGACGACGCTGCCCCAAAGTTTACGCGCTTCCCACCACCGGTCGTGACCGGCATTGACGCGCATCACCAAAATGAGAGCTAATACGGCTCCCGAGTATTCAAAAGGCGTGATGGGTATGTGGAAATTCGGAGCAAAAAAAATGATACAGCTGACCAGGGATGCAAATACCGAGGCCCAAATCACCCGCGGCAGAACGATCGGAGTCACCGACCCACGCCACGCCAGAGCCGCGGCGATAAAGGACTTGGGCTCCGGTTGATTAGCAAGCACTTGGTCAGTGTCGCCACTGCCGTTGACCAGAGCCTTAGGTGAGGCATGGCTGGCGCTATTAGAGTGAAAACTTGGTAGCATCGATATGCTCTTCAGAGATGCGGTGGGACGGGACGTACTCATTGTGTTCGGTGTCATACACAAAAACTTCGCCGTTTTCGAAATTGTAGACCCAAGCATAGATCTTCAACTTATCTTGAGCTAAAGCCGCCGATACTGCGGGATGGGTCTTCAAATTGGCGATTTGGACGAGAACGTTCTCGCCGACAACTTCCGTAAGATCGTCCAGCCGCGGTGAGCCCTCAAGGCGCCGCCGCGTTGCTTCAGCGTGTCCTAACCACCGCTTGAGTGACGGCAACTTGTCCATGTTAGGTTGCTGCGCTAGCGCAGCCATCGCACCGCATTTAGAGTGACCACAAACGACTATATTGCCGACCTTTAGGCCCGCTACAGCGAACTCGATGGTCGCCTCTTCGCCACTGCTAGCGGCACCATAAGGAGGAACGATGTTACCCGCGTTCCTGATAAGAAAGATCTCGCCTGGTTGGGTCTGCGTCACCAGGTTCGGGTCTAACCTGGAGTCGGAGCACGCGATCATCAGCGTGTGCGGAGTCTGTCCTTGCGCCAAAGACTCGAAAAGCTCTTGTTTCTTGGGGAATACCTCTTGGTTGAACTTGCGTAGTCCGGGAAGCAGGTTTTTCATGGCGGGGGCTCCTAAGGCTCAGTTGTTCGCGATTGATGATCGGAGTTTTTCGTGATTTACTAAAATTGATAAATATAATCGGAGCATTCGCTTTTAGCGAAGTAATTTAGGCAGGAGTATCAGCACTTTGCGCCCTTGGATCAACTACCACCACCTGCTTTACTTCAAAACCATCGCGCTCGAGGGCGGGATTGCTAACGCCGCCAAGAAACTACGCCTCGGACAACCCACCCTGTCCACGCAGCTCAAGCAGTTCGAGACCACCCTCGGTCACGCCCTCTTTGACCGCTCCAAGCGGCAGCTACAGCTGACCGAGGCGGGTCGCCTTGTGCTCGGTTACGCGACGGAAATTTTCAGGCTCGGTGATGAGATGCTCGATGCCTTGAGTGATCGCCATGTCGGGCAGAAAATCCAGGTTCAAATCGGCGTGGCCGATGCCGTGCCTAAACACATCACACTTGATCTTTTCCACAGTGCACAGAGCAAGCAAGACTGCATCGTGACACTTGCTGAAGGACATACCCACGAGCTTCTGCGAGAACTCCGCGCGCACCGTATCGATCTCGTCCTGTCGAATGATCCACCACACGCTGGCGATGGTGGTGGCATTTACGCTAAAAACATCGCACGCGTTCCAGCCGTCGCAGTTGGGGCTAAAAAGTATGGCCCATTGGCGAAAAATTTCCCTGCGTCACTCAACCAGCAGCCCGTCATCTTGCCGTCGATCCAGTCTAAGCTTCGCCATGCGATTGATCACTATTTTGAGCTAAATGGCGTGAGTCCCGACGTTGTTGCCGAAGTGCAAGATACGAGTTTACAAAAGTTGATGGCGGCGCACGGTGACGGCATCATCATACTGGCGGCACCAGCTGCCACGGAACTCATCGGCAACCGCAGCCTAGTCGAGATTGGCACCATGGCGGACGTTTACGACGAACTATGGTTGTTTGCTGGTAAGCGGCGGCTCGAAAATCCCGTGGCCGCCCAGCTGATGAAAGAGTTCACGCTCTGATTAACAAGCAGAAGCAGCCTATCATGATTTGAGCAAAGCCCAAGCTCATGGCAGTAGGCTGCGCATTCTCAGGGCTTACCTACTAGCTATAGGTACCCCGCTACCTTGCCCGTTAAGATCCCGCCCGTATGCCGCCGATAGCAGACTGGGGTAATGAAGTCACCAACGGGACCAATCATGTCGGGACGGCGCTGGCAAATTTGGCTACGGACGATCCAAGCGGGAATCGCTCTGCCCGTCTTTTTCCTTTACTACTTTTTATCCCCGGACCCGATGGCGGCGGGGATCAAAGAATTCGCTGTGGCACGCACGGTTAGCTTGGAACGCCACCACGAGCTCAGCGAGATAATGGCCTTGCCAGCAACGGCCTGGTTACCAGGGACAATACACGCGAGCATCCCCAACAAGTTGGGATCTCGTGAAGTGTGGTTTAAAGTCACAATTCCAGCCGTTGGCAGAGATCGCGTCAGACGGAGTTTAGTGGCCGAGATAGGCATCGCTGTTATGCGTGAGATCGACTACTACCTCACCAGCGGCGCGAGTGTCATAGCAACCAAAAACACGGGGCTTAACGGCGCCGAAAAGGCCAACCCCAGGGCCGCAATGGCCTATGATTTTGCCTTTCAGGAGAGCAGCGATCAAACGCAAATACTCTATATCCGCGCCGAAGGATCGGGATTCCTGCTCACCCCCCTACAAATCAGAGAACTGCAGAGCTATCAGGAGTACCTGAGCGTCCGCAATATCGTCATTAATTTTGCTCTGGGCATATCGTTCGGGATCTGCCTCTACCATCTTATTTTTCTGATATTCTTGCGTAAGCTCTTCCACATTTACTTTACGATGGGACTCATTTCTGTCGCCATATTTGCTGCGATTCTGAACGGCACCCTAAGCGATCTCGACCTGAGTTTAGATCACACCACTACCGTGCAATTATCGACCCTTTTTATTATCATCGCCGTGATTAGCTTTATTCTGTTCGGCAAATCGTTTCTTAACTTGGGAAAGAATATCCCGGGCTACAATCGCCTCCTCAACATCTGCCTGGTAGTGAACGTGATCCTGATCTTTCTGGCTCCGGTAATCAATACAGCTTTGATCACTTTTGCCGTGGTGGCACAAACAGTACTGATTACGCTTGACCTCACTATCCGCACGCTACGCTACGAATTACTGACGTCTGTGCAGTTATTTAACACAGCTATCCGCGGCCTACTGGCTGGCGCGATACTCTCAGTGCTGTCCTGGTTTGGGGTCATTCCGTCCAATATTGTCGCCGATCGTGCTTATATTTTGGGGCAGATCTGGGCTGGCATCTTCCTATCAACTGCCATTGTCGCCAGAGCTAAAGAGCTGGAGACTGGTAACCGTATAGTTCAGGATACGCTGAAAGGCATCGTACCGAAAAACCGACTCAACTCCATGCTCAGAGACTCTTACCTAGATCAATACAGTGCATCTGAACTACCAGTCACCGTTATGTTTATCGATATCGTGTCCTTCACTAAGTTTGCCGAAAATAGTCACAATGAGTTGGTTTACAAAACTCTGGCCAGACGCCTTGATGAGATTATCAAGACCATTCACAACCACGGTGGCAGCGTTGATCGATCGCTTGGCGACGGCGTTTTATGTTTCTTTGGCTACGAGAAAAGCCGGACCGGCAACCACCACGCACTCGATGCTTATCGCGCAGCGGTAGAAATCCAGCGCACTACACTGAGTTTTTACAAAGACACAGACAAGTATCAGATCGACGAGCAACGGAAAATGCCGGTCAGAATTGGCATGCATACGGACGTGGTTACGATCGGCAATATTGGGAGCCAAGAGCTCACCGACTTTACTTTAGTTGGTAACGGAGTCAATTTTGCATCACGCTTAGAGACCGCGTGCAATCCATTCAAGGTCATGGTCAGTGCAGCTACGCGCAATCTACTGGTCAGTAAGGGAGTAAACAAACAGGAATTCCAAGAGATTCTCATAGCCGTCAAGCATTCAGAAGAACTTGTAAAGGCCTACGAGGTGGATCCCCATAAGGGGAATGAGTCTTTGTTGCGTAAAGCTTACTCGGAATATCAAGATTCTCTTGGATTAGTGCCCAGATCAAAACGACACGAGCTACAAAATGATCAGTTAATTTATTTGACCTCGCCGTACGGTAAATTCCGCGTCATCGATTTATCAGTCGACGGCTTTCAACTGCAAGGCGATCACTACCTGGCGCCAAACGCCAATGTGACAGTCCAGATAGAAACCAACGACGAACACGTCAACCAACGACTCCGTAGCCTGTTCTTGGACGAGATCGTCTTAAGGATCCGTTGGAGCCGCATGAATGGCCCCACCTATACGCACGGTGCGAATACCGTCGGTGGTCATAGCGAGCAGTCGCGTACACTATTTGCGCTTCTCCTCGAAACCAATGCAAATGACCCTAAATCTAATGCCAGAGGGGGTCAATTTGCTGCGTGATAAAAAAACATCGACGATATCGTCTCGCCTGGCATCGGCCCCGTTCCTGGCCCGCTTTTTAGTGTGGTCTTTACCACCCATAGCTACGATCTTGATTGCTGTATTTGATCCATCCACAAAAATCGAGAGAAGACAGACTTTCGACCGAGCAATATTAACCAAAGAGCTCGGCTTTGATTCATTTAACGAAGTCTATGCCGCTCCCCATGATGCGTGGCAACAGACTAAATATACGATCCCAGATCGCGCCATCCTTAGCGACCACCATGTTTGGCGTCGCCACGAAATTCCTGCGGCTAAGGACAACCAACCTGAGGACTACGTCGC
>VGTI01000112.1 GCA_016874735.1 Deltaproteobacteria bacterium | reverse complement strand
GGAACCACGAAGAGTCACTGGAGGCATCAGAGGATTTTGGGGATCTCGCTACGGAAGAAATAGAGGCAGCAGATGAAGCTGGTTTTGTCGAAGATCCAGCATTGGCTGAGGATGAAGCAGTTGAGGTTGACGAGGCATCGGAAGATCAGCTTGAGCGTAATCTTGAAGCTGAAATCGATGCCGAGGGTAATATCCCCGAGATCGAAGATACCAATCGTGATGATAGGCATGAAGCCATGCAGCTCATCGCCGCGCAGGCAGATGTTGCAGTGGCAGAACCACCGGTTATGAAAGCACTGGAGGAGACCAACATGGCACCGACGAACTTCCCTCCCCGTTCAGTAACTGAGCCGACAGCTCAGAGTACACGTCCAGGAGGCTTTGATTTTATCGGGCTTGATTTTAATCCGGACGGCCGTATCAGTCTCCAATTTGCCTCGGGTGCCGTCATGGCGATCGATCCCTGGGCCATGGTTGGTGCTACAAGGCGCGAGTTGAGGCTAGCTGGAAAACTCATCGTACTGACTCCGATCGATGGTGGCATCAACGTCGAGGTTGATGGAGTAGCGATCTTTCTCCCGCAGAAAGCTGCAGCCTAAGTTTAGGCCAATCGAACAGGCCTTAATTAAGTCACCGGGACTATTAGTTGAATCAGAAAAGCTCAAGTTTTCAACTCAACCACCGACAGGGCTGCCTGACGGTGGTTGTGCCTATGAAGGCCGATTAACCTTGGTGGTGTTGGGGAGGTCCCGTCGCCACGGAGTTTTTTGAAAGGGGAGAGTATGAAGTTAACTAAACATCTAAAGTTTATCAGTGTCGGGGTAGCAGTAGCGCTCACGACAGCCTGCGGCGCGAAAAGTGACTCGAAGGATGACGATAGCACGACGGAGGATGCCGACGGCGGTGGGACGAGTGCTAGTAATAAGGTGGGGTCGGTAACTACCATCGCCGATCTTAAGTTGGCTGGAGCCTTGGCCATTGATTTGCCTGAGGCATTTGGCGGCTAAGCTCCCGGAGCGAGATTGCGTCTCGCCGGAGGCAAAAAATCGCAAGAAGCATGCTTTATGGGTCAAACGATTCAGGAGTCGGTGCGATCGCTTGATGAGGTGGCATCGTTCTTTTGCCACCTGGAAGTCGAGAAGGATCGCGTGAAGTTCGGTAAGAAGTACAGATTGATGACACCTCAAGGCGAATTTGCGAAGATCTTTGTCGATAATTCGCAAGCAGCCTCAGGCAAGCTGGTAATCGGTTTCTGCCAAAACAGAGGCAGTGAATCTGGTAGCCGGCAGTTAATCAATATCGATGCTCTGACCGATGCAGGGCCTAAGGGGACGATCATTTCTGACGGATCGGGATCTGAGCAAAATACGGCGTTTACTTTTGCTCGGTCCACGAACTTTGATATGTCCGTTGCTGATATAGTCAGTCTCATATCTAAGGATAAAAACACGCAGGGCAGTAACACCTTTGTCCGCGAGGTTTCTCTGGATCTCAAGAATGCTGGACAGAGCACACTGAAACTTGCCGTGAAGGGGACAAACTCTGGCGCCGAATTTTACGATCGTGGGGTCGCCTATATGAGTGGTGACAAAGGATCGTCGGTGTCTCAGAAAAAGGGAACTTATCAGGGTAATACATTCACATTTGCGAGTCGCTCCCACTTTACCAAGACCGGTGAAGTTCTAGGGTCGGCTGACGTGGGAGCGGATTTGCAGCCGGCGGTGACCGCGATGCCCGCTTATTTGCCGAGTACCTTTACGCCAGACGCGCCAACGGGCTGGGTCGGAAGTAACTGTCCTGACTATGACGAGGAAGTGACGATAGACCCATTCACCGGTGGTCACGCGAGTTGTGACCAAGGTCAGGATAACGCTAACCAGGATCCTTGTAGGGCTAGCGAATTCGAAGCAAGTAGTGAGGTCGTCACGGTCGACTAACCAAGAATTGTTCAAACTAATCCCAGCGTGTCACCCCGCGCTGGGATTAGTTTTTTTGCCGATGATCTGACTAAGGTTGATACAGCTGTCAAATTCTGATCTGTAGCAAATTCGATGTGAGCTGGTACCGACATTTTGTCTTTTGTGGTTTCTGATAACTGCCTCAATATAAGTGCAAAATTCATGAATGCTCGCTGGGATGAGCTGGCCACCTGATGGCATGCTTCTTGTAGAACTCCAGGTTGGCTGTGGTCCTTACCGAGGGTCTCCTAATGTTCAGAATTTTGCTCATATTGTTCGTGTTGTTATCCGTGGGATGTACGGGACGATCGCATGTTGCTGCTGTCAAAAGTGAAGTCTCATCAGTGGTCGATCGCATTTTTCAAAGCCGATATTATGATAGCTACCAGGAACGCGCTTGTGGTCAAAACATCTTAGGATTCGTCGATGCCTTGCGTGCAGCAGGAGTCGATTTGAGTGATTATCGAATGGTAAAAATCACCAATCAAGGGCCTGGGTCACTCGGAATGGTAAATGCCCAGAGTGCTCGCAGCATTAGATTTAATCGGCCAGCAGCTGTTGAACTAAACTGGTACCATCACGTGATACTCTTGGATCAGGCGAATGGTTTAATTTACGACTTTGATTATCTCACCGGACCTACAACTGTTCGGGTAAGTGAATATATTGACACGATGTTTTCCAGAGAACCTGAGTGTTCAAAGCCCATCAGAGACTTATCGACATTCTGTGTCGGTGCGCAGCAAAAGCTGGCCACTTACCTGTGGGAAATTTCGCCTGTGACCGAGACAGATAGGCCGACCGAATTGCGTATGGGCGAAGTACTTGACCTCTTTCGGTAGGTGCTTGTAGCAGATCTAGGTCCTGGTCGGTGGTGCTCAGTGATTTAGGCCGACTGCATCGATAATACCCTAGTGTTTACGGACAGTCCATGATATACGGAGAATTGGCTAACTTCAGGGGGCGTACCGGTTTCGACGGGTATGGCTGATGAGTTAGAGAGCATGCCGGGGGTGGTTACGTGACCCCGTCAAAACGCGTAACAACGCTTAGTCGGCAACGATTACGCACTCGCAGCTTAATTAAGCTGCCGTCGAAGCAGAGGGTGTCGGTCCCGCTGCGGAGGCGCAATAAATCCGACTTGGTGTCAGGGTCTTACGTCTGGAGACCACGGCATGACGACAATCAGGCTGCGACATAGCAAGCCTGTCTGTTGGCTCGCTGCGTAAGAGGACAATCGACAGACTAAGCATGTAGCCGCTCTTTCCGTCTCGTATTCGGACGCGGGTTCGACTCCCGCCGCCTCCACCATCATCTGATCCCAGTTAGTCCGCCAGAGTCCAGAATCACCAGCAAAATCAGTCAGATCAAGCGGAACCAAGTCCGGCAGAGGCCGGGCATGTCCGTTGACTTCCGGGGGTAGCTGGGGGTAAAAGCGGGGGTAACAGCAGCCCCTTAGTTTTGGTTACCCCCACATGGCCCTCACGGTTCAAGAAGTAAAGAATGCAAAGTCGGACCCCTCTAGGACGCTCAAACTATTCGATGGCGGCGGCCTATACCTTGAGGTGACCCCGACAGGTAGCAAGCGTTGGCGGCTCAAGTACCGCTTTAATGGCAAGGAGAAGCTGATCTCCTTGGGCCTTTACCCTGTCGTGGGCCTGAAGGATGCTAGGGAGGCCCGGGACGAGGCCAAGCGGCAGCTTGCCAAAGGTATTGATCCGAGCGCTCACAGACAGGCTGAAAAGGCGTCATCGACCTTTCAAGAGACGAACTCCCTAGAGTTTGTCGCCCGAGAGTGGTTGGCGCAGAACCAGGGGACATGGGTCCCAAGCCACGGCATCAGGATCAAGCAGCGTCTTGAACATGATGTCTTTCCGTTTCTCGGTAAATCTATGGTCGGCGATGTTACGCCGCCTATGATTTTGGAGGTCTTGCGAAGGATCGAGTCGCGAGAGGCCTTCGAGACAGCTCACCGTGTTAGGACCAACCTCAGCCAAATTTTCCGTTATGCAATTGCGACCGGTCGTTTGTCCTCCGATCCTACAAGAGATCTTAGGGGTGCATTGCGACCTGTGAAGACCACCCATTTGGCCGCCATCACTGAGCCCGCGAAAGTGGGGGAGCTGCTGAGACTGATCGATGGATACAGAGGCGGCGTAGTGGTGAGCACCGCTCTTAAGTTGGCTCCTTTAGTGTTTGTCAGACCAGGTGAGTTACGAAGAGCTGAATGGGCAGACATTGACCTAGAGATGTCAGAATGGCGGTTTATCGCTCAAAAGACGAAGACTCCCCATATTGTCCCTCTTAGTTGTCAGGCAGTGGCTGCATTACGAAATCTTTATCCCATGACAGGTGGTGGCAAATTCGTCTTTCCCAGTCCCCGATCACGGGATCGCCCTATGTCAGAGAACGCCGTATTGGCGGCTCTTAGGAGTTTAGGGATTCCGAAAGAGGAAATGTGTGGCCACGGTTTTAGAGCGATGGCAAGAACCATTCTCGATGAGGTGCTGGGCTATCCTCCGCACATCATTGAACACCAACTTGCGCATTCGGTTAAGGATGCCCTAGGTAGAGCGTATAACCGGACGACACATTTAACAGAGCGAAAAGCTCTCATGCAAAAATGGGCAGATTATCTTGATGAACTCAAAAAATAAAAAAAAATTAGGCAACAGCAGTTCTATCAATTGGGCAAAGTGGCATCAGACCCGGATAATTTCGCTTGCAGAAGCAATTTTTTTAGCCTTGGGCCGAGATCCAACGGGACTGGATTTTTATAGTAATCCCCTGGAGCCATTTCCTGATCGTGACCCTTACTGGGGGTTCAAAAATCCAGCCAAGCATTGGTTCAGTATTGCGATGTCATCACTTGACCGTCCAGGTGGATTAGAATCAACACACTTAAATAATCAGAATTTATCTAATCGGATTCCATATGTCGATATTCGCAAGTTCGGAAAGTGGATAAAAAAGCAGGGCCTTTCAAATGTGCCAAATGAGCTTTGTAAGGATTCTGAGGAGGTACATACAGCAGATGGCGCGGTTACTTACAGCTTCCCGTAGGCGTTGTTGTAAAAATCAAACTGTTGGCATACAAGGGTCCTGAGTTCATCTCTATTCTATACTTTGTAAGATTTTGGCATTCCAAGATGGGTCATTTGGTTGAGGATCTTCGCCCCAAGACGCACTTCGGCCTTTTGGCGGCCTAGGTTCCTTGAGTGCATAGACGCACCAATGGTGCGTTTGTAGCGGCCGATACTCGTTTCGACCAAAACTCGACGGCGATAACCGGAGCCTGATTTCCAGGCATCTTTGCCGAGTAGTTGGTGTTCTCTGACGAGCCTGTTGCGTTCGACATCACCCCACGTTGGATTTTGGAGCTTCAGTGCGGCGCCGCTTCGTGGGGGTATTATAGCTTTAGCTCCTTTGGCGGCGATTGGTTCATAAGCATTTTTATTGTCGTACCCTTTGTCAGCAGTGACGCTAGCTATATTGTCGATCTGATCTAGCAAAGAAGATGTTTCCATCGAGTCGTGCACGTTGGATTTGGTTAGCGTCACCGCGACGATTTCGTTTGTTTTGTGGTCGATTGCGATATGAAGCTTGCGCCATGTTCGTCGTTTGTTTTTACCATGGGTACGCATTTTCCACTCTCCCTCGCCGTAGACCTTCAAACCGGTGGCATCGATAGCAACATCTACATTTGACCTGCTAGCGAGGACACCGAGATCGATCGCAAGGCTGTCGGCTCGCCGTGAAAGCGTAGAATAATTGGGGGCATCGATCTTCAAATCGAGCAGTTTGATCAGACCTTCCAAGAAGCCTTGGGTTTGGCGCAACGGCAGGCCTAAAAGACATCGCAGCGTTAAGGCAGTCTCAATCGCCAGATCGCTATAAGTCTTGGTTCGCCCCTTACGCCCCGTCGGGCTCGTGAGGTTCCATGTGGCAATCGCCTCGTCGCTGATCCAGACCGTCAGGTTGCCGCGATTGATCAGACTGCGATTGTACTCTTTCCAATTGCCGACTTTATAGGTAGCCTTCTGTCCCATAGGCGTCGCGTCCTTGCGAG
>VGTI01000111.1 GCA_016874735.1 Deltaproteobacteria bacterium | reverse complement strand
TCCAGCCACCCAAGTAAGCGACCTGCTCGCCGACACGCCCAACCACAAGCTACCTGGGTCAGTTTACGTGAGCATGGATGGGTCAATTTATGTGAGCGGCGTAGGGCAGGCCCCGCAATCCAACGAGGCAACACCCCTGTGAGGTGAGTAGCCACTCTGCAACTGTTTTTATTCCTTGACTTTACGTCATCAGCTCAATATGTCCCCGTCACCGCCGTGCTTTAAATTATGCACTGGCACTACCTCAACGCCTCAAAGTAAGGGATAAAAAATTGAAAACTATAACCTTTTTATCGTTTATATTTGTCTGTGGTTTGGGTGTTTCTGGTTGCGGTTGGCTCGACAAATCACTGAACCTATCAGGAAGGAGCACGGCTCCGGCAGAGCCCACCACTCTGCCTAAAGAACGGCTCATCACCGAGTTTAAGCCCTCGGTCGAGTTTATCGAGCAGGAAACCGCGGAGAGTAGGTCTGTTACCCTCACCTGGGCATCCACAGGCGACTCCTGCGAACTGTCGCCCAGCTCAACCGACCAATCCAAGACTCTACCTGGATCGGGAAGCCTCGAGGTTATACCGGAACGTAGCCAAAAATACTCACTGGTTTGCACCAAACAAGGCCTAAATTCCGATACGTCTCACACATGGATTCGGGTCTCAACCCACCGGACAAAACTCCGAAGCTGCACAGACCTTCTGGTGGCAGTGCCCAACGCCGACACAGCATTTTTGTACCAAAAATCGGGTAGTAACAACGGAATCTCGGTACCGAATGGCACCTTGCTAACCAGAACGGCATTGCTCCAAGATGCCGAAGGCAAATACGAGATCACCCTGAACAAGCGCGCTTTCACAATTTTGTCGAATTTTGTGCGAGATCCATGTGACGCCACAAAGGACATCGTCCGGACGGTCGAAATTGAGAAAGATACAACATTCACGGAGATCGGTGGCATCCGCAAATGTAACTTCGAAGCTGGAGATATCCTGCGCGTAGCAATTTTCACAGGGACTGAGTCCGAGTCCAGCACCGATCTGATTAAAGTTTCGCTTCTGGATGCATCTGCTGATTGCGAGTTTAGCTCTGGTTCTTTCCTGAAGACCGATGTGCGCACGGGCTTTGGCTACGAGGGCAAACTAACAGAAACGGGCCTGAAAATTGCCGAGCAAAGGACGCGCGTTAGGTTTAATACAGCATTAGTCATCAAAACGGCTACTAGCTCTGGACTCGACCAGACCCTCTTGGAATGGACCACAAGTAACGCTGAATCGTGCACATCAACCCGCAATATAACGCCAACTCCCACCCCAATTTCTGTTAACCGTACTAGTATCTGGTTTGATGGCGCCATAGATACGAGCATAAGAATCACATGCGATGGCCCGGGAGGACCGGTCTCCATCACCCCCATCGATCTCCCGGTACTGTTCCAGTGAGGCCTGACCAAAGCACGGACGGCCTACGTTGCGCGTCGTCGTGACATCGAAATAATCGCCTGTCTCATACTTAAGTATCAGACAGGCGCATCGATTTTAACTGAATGTTTGATTGTGGGGCAAAGGGGCTACCGCCGCGCCTTTATTCATTTTTTATATAAAAACATATTTTACGCTAAAGTTTTTATACAAAAAACCGATAACGACCTAAGGAAATTACAATGGTTCCGTGGCGCTGAGCCAAGCTGGCGCCTGGGAGCTCACCTTAGAGGAATTGGCAGACTATGGCACGAAACATCAAAAACAAACCGTCCAAAGCTCACCTTACGACTACCGCCAGTGCTTTACTATTCTCCCTTACCGCGGCATGCGGCTTCCAAACACCGGCAAAAAAACATACCGATAGCGAAAAAGCTCCCGCGGCTCATTGGCAAGGACCGGCCGCACCGCAGAGCGAGCTCTCCGGTCCAAGTGGGTCTCTGGCACTTATGATGCCAACCGGCATGCCGGACAGTATCGATCAAGTGCGACTCTCCCTGGCGCGCCAGACGCCGCAACTCGAGATTCTCTACAAGAAAAAGCTAGATACCGATGCGATGGTGATCACAGCCGAAGAACAGTTAAAACAACTCGAATCAGGTCAGGGTCACGCAGTTCCGATGATCTGTATGGGCTCAGTAGGTGGCGCGTGTGGCCCTAATCCCTGGGGAATTGGTATCGGCGGTGCACCCATAGGTTCTGACCTCATAGCAGCAAAAAAAGAGCGCATAAAAGCACTGCAAAGTGAGGCCTCTGCCATGGATGCAGAACTCGATGCACAGCTAACTACTGCAGCTAAGAGCGATGCAAAAGGCCAGCAAATTTTTCCACTGGGCGTTGGTATACCGCAGCTTCAGCGCTTCGACTTGATGCCAGGTCAATACTTACTATTGGTCGAGGTGCTAGACAGCACCACGGGCAAAGTTTACCAAAAAGGCCGCGGCAAGGTCGATATCCTTGCTGGAAAAGTCGCGGAAGCCAACATCAAACTCGTGCCGGTGACTCAAGCAAAGGGCGGCCTTATCGTAAACCTAAATGGAAGCCCAAGTGGATTTACCATGAATGGAGAATCTAAGGTCTGTCCGCCCCCAACGCCCGCTGACATTTGCCCTGCAATTCATGCCCTTCTCTCCGAGAGTGAAGAACTTTGGCAGTATTCCTGTAAGGCGCGTGGATACCAACTCATCAGCTGCGTAAGTCACGTGTGCGACCATGAGCTTCCCCGTAAAGGGACGCAGCTTTGTAGTGGCTTGGTCAAGTAAAGTATCAGCTAGATGCTAAAGCGGTGTTCATGTCGGTAAAAAATCGTGTCACCGCTGAGGCCCGCTCATCTTCGTCCTTAATGTTTAAAACAGCCGCAACATTTTCCGTCACAAAGGTCCGTGTCGACCATGTTGACTGTAGTTGCTTGCCACGTTCGTCCGCTAGCCTGATCATGCGGCCAAGGACGGAGAGAGCTGCACTAGACCCCAAACAAATGATGATCTCAGGCTTAATGAGTTGCAGCTCTGCTGCCAACCAGGGACGACATGCGGCAACGTCACGAGGTTCTGGCTTTTTATATTGGCGTATTCCGTTGGTCTCTTGATGTTTGAAATGCTTCAACGCATGAGTCAAGTAAACGTCGTCAAGTCGCACACCGGCTGCAGTTAACGCCGACTCCAATATGGCGCGCTCAGGTCCACTGAATGGCTCAGTCCGTCTATCGTCTAAGTCAGTGGGTTGCTCTCCCACAATCACTATGCGTGCATGCGCAGGACCTTTGCCAAAAACAAGACTCTGCGCTCGCTCGCACAGCTTGCAGCCGCTACAGCGAGTGGCAGCCTCTTTCAGTACACCGAGATCAGATGCATCCCTGGGAACAAAGGGCTGAGCGGATGTAGGTTGATCTTTAAGCATCTGTGCTACACGCGCCTCACTCGACGCTAAAAGTTCACCAATCAATGCGGTCTCCGGCAGTGTACGCCAGTGCCGGACCGGCATCTCCTTCTTCATGGCTTTGGTCTTAATCCGCGCAGGATTAAAAATGGCGCCGTAGTAACTGCACCAGAGAGTCTCAAGCTCGTCCTCGAGTCGAGGGGCCATACCCTCAGGTACGCCAGGGCCGTACTCAAGATGCTGCTTATCCCAATAAGCTGATCCGTCCGGTGTCAGGATGGCAAAGGTCATCGTCCGAAAGCGACGGACAAAGAAAGGCACCGCTAAACGAAAAATGGCGTGATCCGGACAGTGCCAGGCAATGTATACGGGCTCGTCAGGAACCTCGGGATCCGCGCCCATCACTTTACGAAAGCGCACGAATGCGTGCATTTTGTGGATATCTCGTCCAACTGCCTTGGCCATCCGCGTGAGCAGCATGACATCGTCATCGACTTCGATATTGAGGAGATGGGGCTCACCGTGATTGAGGCGCCATAAGATGCGGTAGAGCACCTGCCAACGCCGCGGCTCCCGGTGCACAGCTGCTAGTTCTGCAGCCTCCATAAAAGCGCGCGGCACTCTGGCTATAGCGCCTTTCTTTTCGCTATGCTTCGCTTCGTGTACATCATCACAATCCTCAGTCGGTGCCTCCGCAGCGAACATCAAACGACCTTGCTCCTCACCTGCAGGCACCCAGCTGACATCGTCTGGATGCACTCCCTCACTAAGAAGACGTCGCGCTTCTTGTCGCCAGCTAACAAAATCAGGTTTGAATACGATCTCAGTCGTCATGTCATAGCGCCATACTGCCGTGGGCCTTAAAACTCGCCTGTCGCTGCTGTGGCTCCCACCTCGAAGATGGTCATCTGCCGCATCTTCTTCTCAGCCAGGGCTGGAAACTCTTGTTTGTCTATCAGCATGGCCTTGGCATGCGTATCCGCCGTAACGATGAAGTATTGTGCTCGCCGCAATGAAACGCGCAGTTTGATCAAGTCCTCACTCGTGATGCGTTTGTGCCGCCTAAGCGTCATGATGCGCTCAACGTTACGGACACCAAAGCCAGGAACACGCAGGAGCTGAGCCTTGGTGGCTTTATTAACATCAACGGGAAATGCATGCCGATTGCGCAAGGCCCACGCCAGTTTAGGATCCTTCTCCAGGTCCAAATTGGGCGCATCCTCGGGCGTGATCTCCTGCGCCTCAAAGCCGTAAAACCGTATCAACCAATCAGCTTGATATAGCCTATGCTCTCTGATCAGAGGCGGCGCCTGAGGCGGCAAGCGGGGGTCCGCATCGGGGATTGGGCTGAATGCTGAGTAGTACACACGACGTAAGCGATGCTGGTCGTAAAGATGCGTCGCCGTGCGCAGAATCAAAGCATCACTGCTTGGCGTCGCACCGACGATCATTTGCGTGCTTTGTCCCCCAGGAGCAAAAATCGGGGCCTTAACGCGGCTGCTGCTCTTTTTCTTCTCGCTCTTGACCTCAGTGATCTTAGCCTCAATTCCGGCCATGGACTCCTCGATGGAGGCATGAGTCTTGGCTGGTGCGAGCAAATCGAGATCTGCCTGAGACGGCAGTTCGATATTGGCACTAAGGCGATCGGCATAGCGCCCTGCTGCCAGATGCAATGCAGGTGACGCCCCAGCAACGGCCTTAAGATGAATATAACCGCCAAACCGCTCCACTTCACGCAGACGACGGGCGATCTCTATCATCTCCTCCATCGTCGCATCAGGCGTCCGGAGTACCCCAGAACTAAGGAACAGCCCCTCGATATAGTTGCGTCGGTAAAACTCCATCGTCAGCCAAACGACTTCGTCTACCGAGAACCGTGCGCGCGGCACATCACTCGACACACGGTTGATGCAGTAGGTGCAATCAAAGACGCAAAAATTTGTCAGCAGAATCTTCAGCAGCGATACGCAGCGGCCATCCGGCGTATAGCTATGGCAAATACCCATGCCCGCGGTATTACCTAGACCATTCTTGTCACCCTTGCGCGAGGACCCGCTGCTAGCACAGGAGGCATCGTATTTAGCGGCATCGGCCAAGATTTCTAGTTTGCGTTTGAGATGCAAGCGCGCTCCTTAAAAGTCTGGCCTTACATAATCACCCAAAGCACAACCCAAGTCATGGGAAAAATCTCTTGAACTCAAATCGCTAAGAATCCAAGATATTTGACTTTTTTGAGATACCTGGCCTGCCCGGTTCGGGCTTTAGCAGGCTCCACTCAAAAGATCATCGTTTCTGCCGAAACCTTAGGTGGAATGAGTTTGGCAGCGTGTTCGTCCCCGTTCCTGGAGGCCGCCGATGGCGCAAAAGCGTGTATGCCCGAGAGATACATCTCCGTTAAACGAGATCCACTACGAAACCGAGAAAGTGGATCACTGTCCTCAATGTGGCGGTTTGTGGTGTGATGGTGATGAACTGGTGAAGGTTGTTCAGTCTCGCGAGCAAAAGTTCGGTGAGCAGGAACATCAAGACATCAATGCTGTGGAAGCCGCAGCTAAGGCGCAGACTCTCGTCCGTGACACGACCTCCGAGATGATGTGTATCGTCTGCAATAAGCCTATGACACGCTCGAATTACTCCTACAATTCTGGAATCATGATCGATCGCTGTCCTGATGGTCACGGAGTGTGGATGGATCGCGATGAGATCGAGCGCATTCAAATCTTTGTTGAACGTTGGGAAAAAGAACGTAGCAGAGTCGAAAAAAATTATGGCATCTTGCTCAAGCTTGGTGCTGCACAAGCAACAAGTGGTTACAACCGCGCTGTCAGAGAAGGTAAAGAGAGCGCACTGAAAGGGAGTGCCATCTTGCGCCTCTTGGACAAACTAAGATGGCGACGTTAAGTAT
>VGTI01000110.1 GCA_016874735.1 Deltaproteobacteria bacterium | reverse complement strand
CATAGCCCCATTTTAGCCGACTACACTCGTGCCAGTCGCCTAGGTGGGGTGTTTTTTTTATGGGGTGGGTCAATTTAGCTGAGCGCGGGTGGGTCAATTTAGCTGAGCGCTATAGGGTAATTGAGGTGGTTCGTATGTTTCGCGCCTTATTATGTCAATTAGGCAACGAGTTTCCTTAATGCTGCTAAAGAATTTTGCGCGTAAAGTTGTGCTGCGCCCCTGATAGCCTTTGGCGTAGGCATCAATTGCTCTACCGCAAGCTCGTAGAAATGGCACCCGAAATTTTTCGGCGCTCAATGAAATAGCAAGAGCGCCCAGCGACAGGCTGCTTTCCAGTTCGGGCGAGGGTAATGTCAGTATTAGCGTAAAACACTCGTCAGCCGGTCTGCTTTTGCAAAATGATTCAGAATCGGTCCCGCTATAATGAATTGCCACATCGTTGGAGTTGGTTGAGTCAGCGGCCGTTTGCAAAACCGCTGATGACGTGTATGCGGTTGGTCCACATGCTGCAATAGCTGTAGACAGTAATAGAAAGCTCCTGGAGCGAAACTTCATTTTGAATATATCCCAGTTATTTTGTGAGAATAGTTGTTTAGATCCTTAATGTAGACCTTTGATAAAGAGCGGGCTCATTGGGCGTGTTCAAACCAGGACGGTGACAGGACCATACAAAATCATCGTCAAAACTGAGGTGCCCCACAGCATGTCCTTTTCTGGCAAAATCTGTGACAAGTTGAGCAACATTAGCAAGTGGAGTGGTAGTAGTCAGCGGGAGCTGGAGTTTCCAGACCGGCATACCACCGAAGCTAATGAGTATCGTTTCATCGAACCAACTAGCGGATGTTGCGCCTGGGTCTAATCCAGAAAAGCGGGCGGCGATCAAGCGCGTATTTAGGTCAATCTTTAAAAGGCCACGGAACTCTTGGCTGGGTTTCAGCGGATTCATTTGGTAGTTGTCAACGAGGACGTAAACGTCATTATTTTGTGTCATGACATCCTGAGCCATCCCTTTGACTTTTTGTCCCTTGTTAATGTCGATGACATTCTGGAGCTGGCGCGTTCTGAGATCAAATAGGGTAATCCCGAGAGTACCATGGGCGATAATTAGTGTATGTCCGACTCGGCCGATGGCCCAAGGGCTCTCCTGCGGCAAGAGATTTGACACTGGTTTTATAGACTGAGTGTCAAAGCGGCCAGTAATCTTGCCCTGGTTTTGATCAATGGTGATGATCGAATAAGCAGCTAAAGCTATGATCTCACTGTCATAAATTAAGGCGTCACGTGGCTGTTCGTTTAGGTTAAATGCATGAACACTGCCATCGCTTTCTATGACGTTCATGCCATTATTCGTTCCGACTAGAACACGACCATCATCATGTCGGACAAAGTTTCGGCATGATGGCAGCGTCAAAAAGGCTTCGGTCTGTGGAGAAGTCTGGCCGGCTCCAACCGATGATAGCAATCCGCTGAGGAGCAGAGTTGGCAGCCCGAGGAAAGTCTTTTTTTGTGCAATCAAAGCGATATCTCCGTCCGAAATTAGGTGGATGTCAGAAATAATTTGGACAGGGATGCTATCTGATCTGACTGCGAGATCAATGCAGCAAATTGTTGCACTTTTAGTGGTCACTTCAACGGGCTGGGCGCTTTGCACCAGCGGTCTTTAGTGAGATGAAGTATTTTTTGCGTCACTCGGGTAGGCGGTCTATGGCATATCTTTGCATCGTCAACGCCATGACGACTCCATGGGTCTTTCAGCTGGGTAAAGAGAAGAAAAGTGACGCTGCTGTGGCAATCTTAAACCAAGAAAAATATCATGTGCTGCGTATTGCCTCTGACCCATGTTAAAAAACATCGACATTATCTGTTTCTGGGCTTGTTAGTCCGGGCATTATAGGTTCTGCTGAGTTTGGTAATGTGCGTTTTTCATTAGAGCCATAAATGCAATTGTGCAGCCAGATCGACTTGCGGCTTACTTGATTTGCGAGACTCTTGCTGAAAAGTGAAATAACTATCGGCCCGAAGTTCCATATTGGGTCGCGGGAAGACCTGTAAGCCTGGTCCGACGCGTTTAGTGACGTTCCGGGGTGTGTCCAAGTTTCGTTTGGCCTCTACAGTCAATAGGGTCCAAAAGCCGCGACCAAGTTTAAATTGACCCTGAGTAAATAAATAGTCATTCAATGACTCACGACTAGACTGCTTGATTTTCCTCCTACTTCGACCGATTTCTGCCAATAGGCTTGCTGCTTGATCAGTGCCGGTTCTGAGGTGGGCTGCAATGATTTGCTGAGTGGTAAAGTCCGATGTCGATTGTAAATATGAAGCACCAATGCGTGCAGAATGGTTCAACGTTACTTCCGCTAGTGAGCTTATACCTTTTTGTCTCAGAGATTTCTGTTGGACCAGGTTACCAATAAATGGCTGGATACCGATGTCTATGGCTGTGTCCACGAAGTGTAACAATAAGGCATGTGTCTGATCATTTTGGGTGAGTGCAGTCAGAATCCGGCTGTAGGCAATATGATCTGGAACTCTAACGCCAAAGACTTTGTCCATGAGACCAGCATAGATTCCAAACGTTTTAGTTGCTCGATAGCCAGCGTAGAATTCTCGTGAGCGATATCGCTTAGTGTTAGTGCTGGCACCGACTGTCGCTGGAGCAGGGACAAAGGACATTTGGGTGACGAATGTCAAACGATCGCCAGGAAGAAATTTTGCGACAATCGACCCGCTGAGGTCCATAGTTATAAAACGCTCGTTTGGGTGTTCGCCAGCCAGATTTTGCAGTAAACCAAGTCCCCGATAGTTCAGTGCAGGTCGGATCCAGTCGGATAGCTGAGATTGCGCTGGAAAAGAAGAGTTTTCGCCCAAAGCTTCGTCAGTGATGTGATCATCGACAAAATACCGGCTGGCGATTTCCGTGGCGGCGACGGCGCGGCCGTAGTCGCTAAGTGGCCCACCTCCAAAGGGGTTGTAATGGCAATTCATACAGGAGTAATAGCCGTAGCTGATAAAATTCGGATAGGCCGATGCTCGGTGGGTCATCGTTAGGGTTAGGGTGGTGCCAATCAGGCAAAACAGGAAAAGCTGTCTGAGTATGTGCATAGGTACCCAAAATGTTCTTAATCAACGCCCAATTTGTCGATCCATTCCAGTAGGCTTTGATATTCTACCTCTGGTATTGCCCCGCTACCCAAAGGCATGTTGCCACCAGTGTTTTTCAAGTAGCGAATGATACGTGATGATTTACTGTCGCCTAGATTAATTAGTCGAGACTCACTCCAGTCTGTGTCGGAATCGTATGCAGCCCAACCTGAATGGCACGAGTAACAGTATTCGGCTAGTATTGTGCGTGCTCGGCATAATCTCGCCTGTCTCGATGTGGAACATTCAGCTGTGGTTGCCCCAGTGCCAAGAGTCCCGTCGGCACTATGCGAGTTATAGTCTTGGCCGCACGAGACTGCGATAAAAACCGATAATAGGTGTTTAATTAATCGCATAGGGTACATCTATAGTCACCTCGACCTCGTCCTCGACGCCGACACCTTTGTAGCTGATGTTCTTAATTTTGAAGTCAGAAAGTTTAATCTTGAAGACTGCCTGAGCTGTATGGTCGTCGATAATCTTATAGTTGAATTCAACTTTTTTCGTGACACCAGCAATTATTATGGCTGCGGTCCCGGTCCCGTCGTAAGCAGTTATATCTTTAGCAAGGACATAGGGGTGCTCTTTCTCGAGGAGGTGCTCTCGCATGTGAGTATCCCTTAGGCTTATTCCTGACACTAAGGACTTTACTGGCACTTTTAATTCGGACGCCGTGAAACGATTAACTTTCCTGGTGCCGGTGCCGATCAGCTCACTTGACTTTACTTCAAAAGAACCAACAGGGAAGAGGGCCACTTGCGCTTTGATTTTCGCGGCGTCTGCAAGCGCTGCCGTTGAGTTCATTTGCGTGATTGCAACCCAAATGAAAAAGGAAAAAAGTTTCCGTGTGAGGTTCATGTTTAGTACCTCCTTGGCCTAAACCATCGTTTTGCATTGGTAAAGTAATGACAAGATTCTAGCATAATACCACTGCCGCTCTCCGTCGTCACGGCGGGAAAAGAGGTCCGATATTCAAAATTAAATTGCTTCCCTTGAGGTGGACCCCCAAAACTGGACAGTGAGTTAAGTTAATTTCTCATCTTCGTTGTACACCAGATATAGTGTCCGCTAGCTCGGTAAAAGGGAGACCTTATGCCCCAGATACGCAAGCGACACTCGGCCAAGTTTAAAGCAAAAGTAGCAATGGAAGCCCTTCGAGAGCGGCTGACCGGAGCCCAGATAGCCACCAAATTCGGAGTTCACGCAGGCCAAATATCACAATGGAAGAAGGAGGCCTTGGAACGCCTGCCAGACATCTTCTCGGCGGCCAGAAAGAAGCAGGAGAGAGCCGATGAGGAGCTAGTCTCGAGGCTTTACGAGCAGATTGGCAAGCTCCAGGTCGAGCTTGATTGGCTTAAAAAAAGTCGGAGGACGTTCGCTAATGGAGCTCCGAGCCCTGATCGACTTTGACCACCAACAAATCCCCGTCAGCCGCCAGTGTCAGCTTCTCGGGCTTGGTAGGTCGACTTTGTACTACCGTTGCAAGCCAGAGCAGCTCCGTGTCTTGCAGTTAATGAAGCTTATCGACGAGATCTATCTCAATTGTCCATTCTTTGGGAGCCGCAAAATCGTGATAGCTCTCAAAAGGCGTGGTATAGACGTTAATCGCAAGTGTGTACAACGTCTGATGAGGATAATGGGCATAGAGGCCATCTATTCCAAGCCCAAGACCACCATCCGGCGGCACGACCACCGAGTTTACCCCTACCTGCTGAAAGGCGTTGAGATTGTCAGGCCTTGTCAGGTTTGGTCCGTTGACATCACATATCTGCCAACTGCCCTCGGTTATGTGTATCTGGTTGCGATCATCGATTGGTATAGCCGCTACGTGGTCTCTTGGCGCCTTTCCAACACGATGGACTCCTCATTCTGCGTGGAGGCCTTGCGTGAAGCTCTCGAGCACGGGAGCCCCGAAATCTTCAATTCGGATCAAGGGTCTCAATTTACTAGCTCCGACTTCGTCAGCGTTCTCGAGGCCAAGGGCATAAAGATCAGTATGGACGGGCGTGGCAGAGCTTACGACAACATATTTATCGAGAGGCTATGGCGAACGGTCAAGTACGAGGAGGTCTACTTAAAAGACTACTCCACTATGGACGAAGCCGAGGAGCAAATGTCCCTATATTTCCAATTCTACAACAATGATCGGCCACACCAGTCCTTGGATTACCAGACACCACAGGAGGTCCACTATGCTTGCACAAAGTCTATCCCTGCCTGACAATAGAGGGGAGAGCTTCACGATGACAAGAGACTGACCTAGATTGAAATCAACTGATGATCAGATTAACCCCGGTACGCTATATCTAGTGTGAGACCCCGATGACGACTTAACGATTCCGAGTGGACTTTTTGTCCAAAGGATGGGGTCCACCTCACCTTTTGATGCCCTGCATGACGTTTCTATGGTTGCATTTATGAATCAACCTCCTCATCCAGTAGCAGATGTTTACGGATCTCACTGGGCGTCTGAATAGCAAAAAAGTATGCAGAAATTGTTCGGTGAGTTTTAATCAAATAGCACACATGATTTAATCAATGCCGAGTCCAGATTGTATTCTGGCCGCTACAATAGACGAATGAACGTTCAGTAATTGGGACGACAGATTAATTGGGTGAGGCATGCCATCAATTTATCAAATTTTTTGATAGTCATTTAATGAGTGACGTCTAGGTACACGATCTCGAGTCTTTTAATCGTAAGACTTATCGAGGTATTGACAGACCAAGATGTCAATGACTTTGTTGAAAAGATCGCGACCAAGACGGCCAAGATTTTCCGCAAAAAAGAGTATCTTCAAGATGAGGGAGCAGAGGTACTGCACTCTGAACGTGATCAACTATTCCAGTACTACCCAGTATGACGGAGGCCATGGTGGCGGCCATTCAATGCAAAATTGCATTCGGCGATAGAGCTCCTCACTTCTTCAGTTCTTTTTCAGCGGCAGCGATGGCCTGATCCAAATATTCGCCTGCACCGACCGTTGCGAATACGGCCTTACCTTGACGGTCTAGGACCACCAACTGAGGGATCGCCGACACCATCCAACTTGTGCTGACAGCTTGGTCTCGGTCTTGTAGGAACGCAAACTTTGCGTTGAGGGCTTTGGCATAGGCCTCTATGTCTTCACGGCTATCATCTGAGATAGCGATGATGGCTATGGTGTCGTTTGGCTTTTTGCCCTCATTTTGCTGGCGCTCGGCTAAGGCATTGAGAGCTGGATGGGTAGACCGACAGGCGGGACACCAGGTTGCCCAAAATTCCACGATAGCAACCCGCTGTGTAGTTGCACTTTAGGCTAGTACCCAGACCTATCTATTTCTTGAAATACTCTGACCACCCCTCTAGGAATGGCAAGTAATTCTAGAACATTTTTGCTACACCACTCCGCCCGGGCATAGGTGCC
>VGTI01000109.1 GCA_016874735.1 Deltaproteobacteria bacterium | reverse complement strand
CAGCAACGTCGACCTTGCGATCACGCGTCCCCAAAGATTAAATGTGAAGCCCTGAATTCCGCTTGATCGCAGAAAATCACGACGACTTTTTCTCATCGTTCGCTCGCATTTCGAGGTTGAGTGATTCAATACCTAACAGGCACTTGGGGATTCAGGAGGGAAGAAGGGTAGCTGGCGGGTATAATCCCGAATATATCACGAGGGAAAATAGTGCTGCTAGACAGCACTAATTTCCCAGGTGGTTAGTATTTAGAGAGTGGGATTTTGGCAGGCAAAAAGTGCCTGATTTAGGGCGCTTTCAGCTGCAGCTAGGTCGCGTGCGTAGTTGGTTTCGACGCGTTTGATGCAGACACTTCCCGGCACTGGATGACCGAGATCGATGATGTCGTAGCAGGCGCGCATGCCTTGGGTAAAATGCAGCGAGGCGATTCCGGCGCTGTCTTTGTGGGTCTTTTGTGCTGCAGCAACGCATGGTGTCGCCTCAGTCTCGGTGGTCGCGCTGTCTTGCGGGGCGGCGGCGGCGAGGCCACTGGCGAGAGTCCAGGATAAAGCGGCAAGTACCTGTAATAATTTCATAAAAACCTCATCGGCTGTGCTGTTTTCGATCGAGCGCAGCCGTTTCGTAGCATCGAGCGTTACAAGCGTCAACAAAAGTCCTTTATTTGATGCGGGTCCGAAAACCTGCAATGGATTGAGTGCCGGGTGGATAATGGTTAAAATGTAATTAACTAGCCGATTAGACTGTTTTTTATTTTTCGCGAGTGAGGAGCTCTCCATTGCGCATGGTTGCCACCGCAGCGTACTTACCTCTGATTGCTACTATGTTGCTGTCATGTGTCGACCCTGCACCAGCCCCTCCACCTGTAAGTGGACCGCGCAGAGCTGAAGCGAAGGCTGGAGATCCTGGTAAGGCCGTGGCCGCAAGTCCGCATGTAGGAGATAAAAGCAAGCCGCCCACTGTCGTGAAGCCAGCCCCTGCCGCACCAGCACCGTGGTCACCTCCACCCAATGTTGCTGCGCCCCAGGTTGCGGTCGGGAGCCCATCACCGCCTACTGACAATTTGGGGACGTTGCTATCAAGTTTGCTGGGTATGGGAGCGGGCGCTCTCGGCGGAGCTAGCTTGGGTAGTTTTTTGGGTGATTTGATTGGGAACCAGCAGTTGGGTACGCTACTGGGGTCGGTGGCTGGTGCGACATTGGGCGGTGGTTTGTCTCAGGGCACTCAGGATCCCACAGTAATTCCATAGTCGGGCTACGTAAGGAAGTGCCATTCATGAAATCATTAACCGTAACGAGAGAGCCGCGGTACTGGATCCTTATCCTTACGTTCATTGCGGCTTGTGGCTGCAAGCGGGCAGCAGTGCGTCCTTCTCAAGATGCCGCCCAAGATCAAGGGAGTGTCGCTTTACTAGACACATCTGGCAAGCAGCTCACGGCGGTTGGTCAGTGTGGTGCGACCTTCAACAATCTTCAACAAGTGCCCCCACACCTTGCTGCCTTGGATACGGCCGGTGTGATTAGGGGCGTCGAGACTAAACCCGAGTTAAGATTTGCAGTGCTCAGCGCGTTGGCAGCAGTACCAAGATCACTGTTGCAGTTACTCTTCGTCAATCTTCAGGGTCAGTTGGTAGTAGGTGATGCCGCCAGCCTTTGTAAGGATACGCCGCTAAGTCCGGAAGAGAAGGAAATGCTCGGCAAGGAAATGCCCGGGGATGCACCGACAATTCCAGCTTGTTGGATCGGCGATCACCAAGCGCCACTAAGACTGGTTGTGGCCGAAAATTCCCAAGTGATCCGTGGCGTACTGTTACGTCTGTTCGCCTATATGTACTCTGAGTATTTTATGGCTAGGGTTCAAGATCCGGGTGCGCCCAGCAAATTTCGTGATCCCCAGTGGCAGGAGTTGATAAATAATTTTGCTGATTTGAAGGCTCGATTAACTTTGGCCTATCTGGCCGACCATCAGCGTGTTGCCCCTGCGAAAATCGCTATTCTTGAGCGGTTTCGTAGCGCTAGCCCCCAGCAATTTACCAACATGATCTTTGCCAACGCAGTCGATAGCTACTTCTGCACAGCGATGAGCCGGCAGTCTTTTGCAACGACGCTGCCCCAGACGTTTCAAGTATTCACCGACGTAACAAAGCCATCGGCACCACTAAAAATATTCGGTCTCCCATGACACCAGACGTGATGGAACGGCTACAAAATCCGCAGACCATTTTTTATTGGCCGTACATAGCTATCGCCATTGTTATGGCGCTAGGTTGGCTGATTCTGGCCGTGCGTTACAGCCTCAAAGAGGCATGGATTTACTTATTTAGTCGTGAGATTTGGTTGAGTCCAACTGCCTTTACGGATCTGCAGTATAGCCTTATGTATCTGCTGATCCTGCGAGGATTTGTCGTGGCGCTGGAGACCGCTGTTTTTGTCCCGACGCGCAACATCACCCTAGAGCTTGCGGCGCGGGTCGTCCCAGACTCATGGTGGATTCAGACCAGTGTGCTCATTGAGGGTGTTGCGGCGACATTAGTGACGATGTTGGCCATAGACTTCAGCTCGTATTGGGTGCACCGCTGGATGCACGAATATCCGATCTTATGGCGTCTCCACAGCATTCATCATAGCGCTGAGGTGCTGACACCTATGACGACCTATAGGCAGCATTTACTCGAACCAGTGATTCTCAATACGTGTCGGGCTGCTGCATCGGGGATCGCACTTGGCTTTTTCCATGCGATATTTATCGATGCTACCCCTGTGATCACAGTGTTTGGAATGGGGGCAGGGTTTTTCGTCTATATGTTTACGACCAATCTTCATCACTGCCATGTCCCTGTGTGTTATCCACGGATCTTACGCTGGCTGCTAGTGAGCCCTCATCAGCATCAGCTACACCACAGTCGGGATCCTAGGCACTTTGACTGTAATTTTGGCGTCGTCTTTTCATTCTGGGATAGAGCCTTTGGTACCCTGCGTCACGAATCCGTAGGCGTCGGTGAGCTAGTATTTGGTATCCCACCCTCTTTAGGTAGCCAAAAGCTAATTCCCAACCAAAGCCCGACAAATACCAAAGATGCGCTGGCAAAAACACTTTCCGCAATAGCTAATCCAGTCGCTTGAATCAAGGTGATGATGCCCGAGGTGATACCCTTACTAAATCGGTAACCAACGACATCGATCATCTCTTTAGCGCGGTAACGCGCGGCAAATGATAAGGGCACGTACAGGGCTTCTTTAGCTGCTCTGAATATGGAGTAGTCGATACATTTGAAAGCAGCAAATGCTATGGCCCAGCTGGTGAGTTCAGGGCGCCAGAGGCAGAAGCTTATTGCAATCAGATGGATACATGGGACAGCGATCAGAACACGGCGCGGTCCAAGGTACGGGAGAACTAGCGGTGCGATCAGGAACTGAAAGACGGCCGCGATGCCATTGACCCACGCGTAAAAAATATAGGAGTATGCGGATTGCTTAGAGGCGTCCGGCAAGGCGTCATAAAGAGATCCTTGAAAACCGAGTCCGAGTAAGGTCCCGACTAGTTGACCTTTGACTACCAGCGCCATGATCACGACGAGGACACGCTCGCGCCGAAATGCACCGAGGCCGACATCTTTAGCGATGATGGTGCCGTCTTGACCCGGGTCTCGATCTTGATCTTTTGGTTCGCCAAAAATGGCAAAGGCCCGATCAGCCACGATAGCCGCTGGTATTGTGACGATCCCAGCAACAAGGATCAAGTTGGTGGTGCCTAGGCTTTCGGCTAGTTGACCACCAACCAATCCCGCTGCAATGGACCCTAGGGATGCGATACCACAGACGACACCGTTGATGCGTCGTGAGTCGTCACGCCCTACGGAGCTATTAATAAACGACCAGTACTGCTCAATGAGCAGCACAATATAGGCTTCTTTAAATAAGTAGAGGAACCACAGTACGCTCGACACCTGGTAGCGTATAGCGAGCGAGGCCAGTATCAGCAGTCCTGAGGTCCCCAGAGTCGATACGAGTAGTGTTCGCCTCGGGCCTAGCACCGTCAGCATACGTGCGTAAAAGAAGGCTACCGCTACGACCATCACCGGAATCAGTGATGTGACGAGCGGTAGTTGCGCTTTGCCATAGACACTGGCAAAGATTGAGTTGCTTGGACTCCTTACCAGCTCGTATCCCGCCAGAGTCAATGCAGCTGCCGTAGCCATGGTGAGCCCGACACCCACAGTGCGTTTAGGAATCGCTTTTAAGCCTGGAAAGGTCCAAATCTGACTCAAGGGCGTCTCCCCGGTACAATGAAATTACCAGGAGCCGCCACCGCCATGACCCTGATCGGCAGCAGGAGCAGCTTGCTCTGCCTTGGCTTTAGCCTTCTCCCAGGTGCCACCTTGGTGCTCACAGTCTTTCTTTTTCTCTGCGGCTTTACTGCCTTTGACGGTGAGTTCGCTGCCGTCTTTGCTGCAAACCCATTTAGCATCACCAGCCATAGCCTGGCCTGCAACTAGGGTAGCGCTCATTGAAACAACTGCGATGACGTGACGAGCGATGTTACGCATAAAACTACTCCCTATTTTGACGTTACGTGCTTAAACGCTACCATGGGCCTATGGCTGACTCAACTTTTAGCCTGTAAATAATCGGTAGCTGCTGCCTCAAATGCCAGCACGCTCTGTTCTGCTATGGCCAAACTTTGGTGCCAAAATTCAGGCTGCGTCAGATCCACGCCTAAATATTTATATGCGACTTCTTCAGCGTCCATACTGCCTGTATCGCGCAGTAGAGCGACGTAGCGCGTGTAGAAGTCGGAACCTAGTTTAGGGCGCTGAGCATAAACACCGAGTGCGAATAGATAGCCGAATGTGTAGGGGAAATTGTAAAAGCTAAGATCGGCAATAGAAAAGTGTAGTTTGCTCGCCCAGAACATTGGCTCCGTCTCTGATAAGGAGTCGCCATACCAGGCTTGCCAGCTCTCCGTCATGAGGCGGCGAAGCTCGTCAGGACTCAGTGTAGACCGCTGCCGTTGCTCGTAAAACCTGCGCTCAAAGTGAAAGCGAGCCGGGATATTGAGGACGAAGGATTCTACCTCGCGTGCTTGGGCCCAGGTGAACTGGAGCCGATCAGCTGGATCCTTAGCTTGTTCAAGTAAGGCAGCATTGACCACGGTCTCGCCAAATATGCTCGCTGTCTCGGCGAGCGTCATGGGGTAATGTGTCGCGGCGATCTTCATGTCGCGCATCACCCAATTATGGAAGGCATGACCGAGTTCATGCGCTAGCGTTTTTAGCTCACGCATGCCGCCAGTATAGGTCATATACACGCGTGGCGTGCGTGATTTAGCAAACTGGGTGCAATAGGCTCCTGGGCGCTTGTGAGGACCTACCGTGGCCTCGATCCACCTTTTTTCTGCCATCATGTGGACAAATGCACCCATATCCGGATGAATGGCCGCGTAGGCGCGCGCAATGATACTGATAGCATCGTCAAAACTTGGAGGCTGCCAGCCACCGTGACTGAGCTGAGGGCAGGGGGCAAATAGGTCCCACGGCGCCAGCGTCTTCTTACCTAGTAGTTTTGCCTGCAGTCTGAGGACGCGGTGGCCTAGATCTTTTTTATCGCTGACGGCAGCCATCATGGCGTCTAGGGTGGCGGGCTTGATACGATTTTGATGCAGCGGTGTCTTGAGGAAATGCATGGCACGCCGCGATGAGCGACGCCGATATTCTTCAATCCGCCAACCAGAGAGAGCATTCAGGATAGCGGCAGCGGCCTCCTCGTGTTCTTGCCAGGCCTGACGGATCGCCTTGTGGGCGGTGGCTCTGACGATCTCGCTAGGATCTTGGCTGAGGCTAGCGGCTTCTGCCAGACCAACCCAGCGTTCCCCGGTTGGTAAATCCAAGCGGCATCTGATGCCACCAGCAAGGCTGTCATATAGATTGCCCCATGCCGTTGGTCCATTGACGCCAAAGGCTATCAGCATGTCCTCTTCACTCAGGCTGAGTCCATAATCACGAAGTTCTCTCAGTTTACGGACGGCGTAACCGTAGGCTTTAAGCTCGGGATCGGCCAGCACTGCCGCCAGAGTGGCGTCGTCGACGTACTTTAAGATTTGCTGTACAGGTGAGTACGCCTCCTCTAAGGCCGCCTGTAAACTTTGGGCCTGCCCGTAAAGCGCCTTGGCAGGCGCCAAAGTTGCGTCAACGCTGAGTCTGCAGCTCAAGTAGGTTTGCACGTTGTGGAGTAAGACGAGAGCTTGCTCGTACTTGAGCATCGCCTGTGGGACGTTACTAGCGACAAGAGCGCGCGTTTGATCATCAGGCACTAAATCCCGGGAGGCCAGTGGACGCAGCAGGTCGCTGAGCTGGCGGATTTCCGCGCATAACTCACCGGCCAGGGTAAGGTCCCTAGCAAGAGCAGGAGATTCCACGGCGGGATACTCGGTATTTAGATCCCACGACGGTGCGCTGGACGGTTTTGGGCTCACGTGGCGTGCTCCTATAGAATTTTTGCGACTCGGGTGGGAATTAAAGCCCATCGGCATCCTTCGTACAAGCAATTGTCGCTCACCCAT
>VGTI01000108.1 GCA_016874735.1 Deltaproteobacteria bacterium | reverse complement strand
ATGCACGATGTCCCCTCCAAGTGTTAACTCGCGGAGACTGGCATTTTCTTAGCCTAATTGGAAACGACATGGTCGGACATCTGATCTTGAAACGTCAACATGCAAGTAGATCAGGTTAAAAAATTTAAGTCCTTGAGGGCTGCCTCTCTGGTTGCCGCTGCGCCGGCGCAGAGGGGAGGGAGGCGCGGAGAAAAAATCCAGAATCTGACCACTCGTAATGAAGCGGCGGGCCGGGCAGTCAAGCGGCCCACCACTTACGATGATTCCAATTAGAGGGACCGTAATCTACGGCACGTGGTTGCTGTTACGATCAGCGGCACCAGCCACCCTTCGATTTGTCAGGCGACATGAGACTGAGCTCACTCGCTCAGTCCACTAAACTACTTCATGTTTTTGCTGTTTACTATGCTTACAAGAACGCTATCGGAGTCTTTGGTATCAGTGCCAAGGACACTGCCAACGATGCGGTCATGTAGCGTGTACCGATACTGGCGATAAACAACTTGCAACTCGTAATTGCTATCTAGAACTAATTCTCCGTCACTATCGATGTGACCGATGTGGAAGAATGCTCCGTCAGATAGCCGCTCCCGAGCAATGACTGTGTCGCCGTCACGGAAAAGCGACGTCATACTCAGAGCCCCGGGCACGTCCTTGATCGCTACTGGCACCACTTTTTCGGTGATCGCCACATTCTCTTCCTGTCCCGAAGGCAGCACCACATCAGCAGTGATAAGTAGCTGAATGCGTTGATACAGCCCGGTCGTAGTGTCAGCCACGTCCTCAACCGCGACTCTGAGGTTGTCGACGGGTGTATCAGTGATGACCTTGTGTTCCTTATGAATGGCGGCGGCACTAACCGGAGCGAAGAGCGCGGTGGACAGTGTTATGGCAGCGAGCGCGCGGACAACTGCTAAAAAAAATGAGTTATTCATCGCTTACCTCAATGGATTAAGGTTTAAGTAGAATTAAATCATACCAATGCAGTTTATATTACTTTTTATACAATTCAATTATAAACAAATAATATTTATTATTTTGTAACTATCGCTAAGTAGAGCTCGACATCACAAATCCCGAGCCAATGTGACCTCAACAGGAGCGCGTCCCTCCGGTCCGCTGGAGAGAATGACTCAAAAGCGAGACTCTCGCACCTGCACTGTCCGGGGCGTGGCGGGAGCCGCGCTGAGGTCATTATTATGACATTGTGCTAGGCTATTTCTATACATAATACGCCGACTTACCAGCGACCTACGGGAATCATGCATGATATCACCGCGTCAAAATAAAGAGTACGAGATCACTTTTTTTGACAGTGTCGCGGCAAACGGACACTATGAATTGCTAAGCGAGTCCTTATATTCGACCATCTTTGCGACGATGAGGCGACAAGAACTCCTGCCGGAAGGCGCAGCTCTCGAGTGCGGATGCGGCACTGGGGCCTTTGGCCGGCGCTTTCTGAGCGAGTTCCCCCAAATATCCACAATTGTTGGCGTAGATATTTCGCAGCGTATGATCGACGTATGTCGCTCGCAAACCATTACGCGCTACGATCCATTAGTAGGTGACCTTGAAGATCGGTCACTTTTCAGCCCTGATCAGTTTTCTATGGTCATTTGCCCGTTCATTTTACATCACTTCCCTACGATCGACCTGGTGACAGCAAACATCAGCCACTGGACCAAACCATCAGGGCTACTTGTGCTTATTGAACCCAATGGATCATCACCCGTCAGCCGTCTCTTCAAGTCGACCAGAAGAATACTTGAGCGTTTGCTGGGTCCAGAGTGGGTAATCAAGCATAGACTTGCTACTCCCAATGAGACCGATCATCCAGTCCACAGATATCGGGATTCGCTGAAAAAAAATGGCTACGAATTAGTAAGTCTCCGAACGTTCACTATTTCCCAACGCATTAAAGATCCCGCATCTTTCGCGGGGATCATCTCTAGGGCTAGATGGATCCTCATCAAACTGTTCGATCGGATCTTACGTGGCACCGATTATTCCGGCTCCACAGTACTTATCATGGCCAAGAAGCTTCAGGGATAACGATGGCGACGCGGCATTGATCTTGCCGCAGTTTTTTTCAACCGAATTTTTAGATTTTTACGATCCTGACGAACACACTGTCAAAGTCCTCGGTGTTACCGCCTAGGACAGTACTCACGATGCGGTCGTGCAACGTGTAGCGATACTGACGGTAAACAACACTCAGGGAGTATTTGCTATCGAGCACTAGTTCCTGGTCGCTATTTATGTGACCGATCGGAAAGTATGCGCCGTCGGCTAGCCGCTCCCGCGCGATGACCGTGGTCCCGTCACGGAAAAGCGGCGTCATACTCAGGGCACTCGAGGTTTCGTCGATAGGCACAGGCACGACATTCTCAACGATATCGACTGGCTCTTCTTGCCCCGAGGGCAGCCGCGCTTCTGCCGTGATGTGCAGTTGGATGCGCTGATAGGGCGCGATCGCCGGGCCGGCTATGTCTTCCACTTCGACCTTGAGATTATCGACGGGGGTCTCGGTGATGATCTTGTGCTCAGCCTTGGCAGCGGAGCTGACCGAGGCGAAGAGTGAGGTTGCGAGGGTCAAAGCACTGAAAATGCGAGCGACTCGGACAAATCGTAAGTAAATCATTGCTTACCTCAAAAGATATAGGTTTTATGCAGACTGAGGTAATTTATATTAATTTTTATTATTATCAATACTAGCTAAACAATGATTGTTGTTATTTTGTAACAAGGGGGATGCTGACCCCCCCCACTACTAAAGCACCCTCAGAAAGAATCACAGCTTCCGTTACCGAACCGCACAGTCCAGAGGTGCATTTTTACACGTGGAGATAAGCTCAGAAAATTCTTTGGCTTTAGTCTCCAGATCAGCCTTAACCGAAGCGACTGCGGCCGAGACCGTATCACCCTTGGTTCCCCAGGTCACTAGGTCTCGGTAAACAGCCCGTGTGGTGTGAGCGAAGCTGTCATAATCCTGGATGTACCTGTTATTGTCGAGGCGCCATGTGCTCATGATCAGATCGGCAATGCGCGTGGCGTCGTCGCCGAACTCTTGATCAACAATGCCGCGAAACACTGTTGGACGGTACCTGTCGACAACGAAGTGTATAGGCGCACGCGGCAAAGATTCGTAATTGATCGCGTCGCCGATACCACGTAGCCGCGTGTAGCAGTCTTGGTAGTCGCTAATCTTGCTGCCGCACTCTACTTTGAATCCATGTTGAGTCCCTTCGATCCGGGTGAGCTCGGGACTGATAGTACGGGCTACATCATCGCTTAGGCCCGAGGCCCAAAGAGTGGCGATGAATTTCACGTCGTTGGGCGTGTTGTAATACTCAGGTGCGACTTCCCGATTTTGACTGATCGCTCCTTTGAGCCGTATCGCATCTTGACCATTGGAGAAGACGCCATGAATAACGAAATCGGTCACAGTGCCACCGAGAATTTGGTAGACATAGCTATTGCCGCAGTTGGCGGTGATATAGTTAGCGACTAGCTTGCTTGCTTTTGCCTTGTCAGGCTCGGATTCGTAAAGGGCAAGGCTTACCTCTTTAACATGTTTGCCGAATGCCGTGACTTGGAAATTTTCGTGCTCAACAGATCTCTCCACACGTAATTTCGAGCGCGTTAGCATCGCACGTGAATGAAAGAGCGTCCCTTCCTTCGATATTGTGGCCAACGTTTTAAGTAAATCGGACTCGCCAGCCTCAAAGTCGAGTCGGTAGTCACGAGCAACAAGGTGCGCGCGTTCAGGCACAAGAGACGGTGCCGTCGTCCAATCCGCCCATGCCAGCGGCTCAGTGGAGAGCACGCTGCCTAGTTGCGCTGGGTCGAATCTGTCGTCTTCGAATGTAGGTAAACCAGCCATCAACGTCCCGACCTCAGTCAACACGGCTCTAGGGGCAAAGCAGGTCCCCTTTGCCGGCAATTGGGAACTGATGAAACCAGAAAACATCTGCGGCGCTAGTGTTGCTTCTGCGGCACTCAGAGGCCGAGAGTCTGGTCGTCCACCATGACATGCAGCTAATACGAACGAAGCAAAAACGATCTCTTTCAACATATGCACGAATGACCTCAATGATGGCAACGGCAACGATAGCCGTCAGTTTCAACACTAAACCGCCAGACGCGGTGATGATCGCCCCCCAAAGCAAGGACCGTGCCAAGGAGGCAGTCGGCGCAGGGGCTCCGGTTCCTGTTACTAATTTTTGATTGTTAACATAATTATTTTAACGTTTCTATTAAAAAGCCAGCTTAAGGGGGTTAATGATTGATAGCCGCGACGTGGGCGTGAACGGTCACATTTCTATACCGGTAAAGGCTAAAGAAGTGGATCAGTTTATGCACCCTCATTTGTGAACCAGTCGTAAGACGCGCAGTCAGGTTTGCGGGTCACGAGGAAAGGTTGGTCTTATGGGAGCAAGAAGTCCGCTCAAGGATAAGAAGCAACGTATAGCCGTCATCGGCGCCGGGATGGCCGGTCTGACTGCCGCGCTCGAGCTGCGCCACCGCGGTTACACAAACGTTGATATCTTTGAGAAAGAGTCTGACGTCGGCGGCAAGATTAAAACGACCGTCTACCAAAATCGGCCGTATGAAATGGGAGCTATCATTTTCTCGCGACAGTTCCGCATGATATCTGAGCTTGCTGCAACCTACCATCAAGAGCACTTTGACGCTGCCACGCCGTCCCTCGTGCAAAAGGACGGCAAGCTCTGGACCTATTTCGATTTCATCAGAGATCGTTGCGGGATTCTGAACTTCACACAAGCCGCTCGCCGCATACTGACCTCTGCCATGTGGCGCGACAGCAAATGCCAGGAGGCTGGCTTTGGGCAAAATGCGCCCACGCTCTTTAAGACCATGAGTACATTCAGCGAGAGTGCGCACATCGCGCCAGCAGTTGGGTGCATCCAGTCGTTCATGACGGGATGTGGCTACGGTTACTATGACGAGATCCCGGCACTCTATCTCATGAAACTGGCACCCATCGTCGTGAAAGACCTCGTCGCATGCGGTTTATCCTTCGGACTTCACCAGAGCTGGCAATTATTTACCAAGGGTTGGCAGCAGCTTTGTCGCGATATGGCAGCTGACCTGAGAGTTCATCTCAATAGCCCGGTAAGCTCTGTACATCGTCAGCACGGCTCGCCCATCAAGATCACAACGAAGGGCTCAAGCGAGCTGTTTGATACTCTCATTATCACGGCACCCGTCGACGCTGTGCTGGGATTTCTAGACTGTACGGAGCAGGAGAGGCGCCTCTTTCAACGCGTCAGGTATCTGAGGTATATGGTAACCTTGATAGAGGCGGAGGGATTAGTGACGGCAAGTTTTGCAGACCATATATCCGCGTCCTCTGCTGGGCATATCAATTTCCTGGTACAACCCTATCCTGACACTAATGTTTTTTTGGTTTATCAGCTATTAACAGATACGATCACGGCTGACGAAGCAACTGATCTGGCCTCGGCCGATATCAGCAAGATCGGTGGACGCGTCCTCAAGCTAATTACGCGGAAGGAGTGGCGGTACTTCCCTCATGTCGGTCCCAAGGACTTGGCTGCGGGCTACTACCCAGCATTGGAAGGGCTGCAAGGTGAGCAGGCCACCTATTACGGGGGGTCGCTCTTTGGATTTGAGACGACGGAGCATACCGCCTTGTATGCGCGCGCTTTGATACGCAGGTATTTTTGATGCTGGCGTGGGAACGCCCAAGTGGAGACGACGATGCCCCAAACAAAAACTCTGGCTACACAGCTGAGGGATGGTTTTAAGACCATTATTGCAGCCACGCACGCCGTGACTAACACAGTGGAGGCTATGCACCATAGTATTGCATCCGGGCCCCGCCTACTCAATCGACCGTTTGAGCCACTCTATAAGGTGTCTACAGCACCAAGCTACAAAGCGATCCGGCATATCGTGCACGCCGTCGGCCAGGGTATCGACCTTGGACTAGCGAAATTAAGCCCACTGATCCAGCATCCAGAGCTGAAGTCTGGCCCCCTACTCGCAGCAATCAATGGGGTGTGGGGAGACCGTCTCGCCGATCAACATAGCTCACTAACCATTGAGATGACCCTACTGTACAGGGGCTGGCTACAGCTAGCCAAATCCTCACCTAAATGTGCCCATTCAATAGCTTACGCCCGCCATGCCGATAGGACGCTGGGAGGTATCGCCTATGTATTTGTCAATAGGTCAAGCGAGTCGGGCACTTGGCACATCCATTTCAACGCTGCGCCGGTGGGAGCAAGAGGGCACTATCGCGGCGGCGTACCGGACGCCAGGCGGACATCGTCGCTACTCGCTACGCGTCCTGCAAGACAGCTTGGGCCTTATCGCGGATGTGAGCGCGCGTATCACGGTCGCTTACGCTCGGGTGTCATCGTCCGACCAAAAGGAGGACTTGGCGCGCCAAAGGCAACGTCTTGACGACTACTGCTCGCGTGAAGCTGAAAATTACGAGGTCATTGACGACTTGGGTAGCTGACTAAACTACAAAAAGCGCGGTCTCAAAAAACTGATTCACTTGATTCTCGGTGGCCGCGTGGACCGGCTGATTCTCACTCACAAGGACCGATTGCTGCGTTTCGGAGCTGAGATCATTTTTTACCTATGCTCT
>VGTI01000107.1 GCA_016874735.1 Deltaproteobacteria bacterium | reverse complement strand
ACGGTGTCACCGCAGCAAACAGTGGTGGCAACGTTTATGCTTATGGCGGCCCTGGCACAGGATCGGCAGCTTCAAACGGCAACGTGATTCTTGCACATAACGGCACGAGTTCCGTCGGCAACGTCGGTATCGGGACGACGGCGCCTACCAAGACGTTGGACGTATCGAGTGCAAACTTCATTAACCTTGGACTTTATCGATCCGCCACCGGTGCTGCCTATGGGTCTGGTATCGACTTTGATCTCAACAACGCTAGTAACGCACGCAAAACATTTGCCGAAATTTATGGTGCAATCACGACAAATACGGCCGGTGCCGAAGATGGTTACCTTGCCTTGAGTACCGCGACAGCTGGTGCGTTGACTGAAAAGGTTCGGGTGACTAAAGATGGCAACGTTGGCATAGGAATCACCTCACCTGCCTATCGCCTCGACGTGGCTGGTAACTCTCGTTTCATCTCTGCCAGCGAAAGTATCTACTCGAGTGACAACAGTTTGAGTGAATACCTATATATTCAGCCGGTATCTGGATCTCCGGGTTACGTGCGCCTAGGGGCTTATTCCGCTGTATATGGATCGCAGAGTCTAGCGTTGCAGCCATCGGCCGGAAATGTTGGTATTGGCTCAACGGCACCGAAGCAAAAACTTGATGTAAACGGCTCCGCACAAATTACGGGCGACCTCGGCGTAGGTACAGCGGCGCCAACACAGAAGCTTGATGTCAATGGCAACATTAATGTTGCGTCTGATGCGCGCATCTATATGGGCACCACCAGCTTGGCGGCCCCCGGCCTTAATAGCACTGGCCAGCGTATCCAGCTTTATGGCTCTTCGGGTACGGTGACCGGTTCTGATTACTCGCTAGGTATCGAGAATGGCCACATGTGGTTTAACTCGGGCGGCGGATTCAAATGGTACTCGCAAACCGGATTTGACATGGTGCTCGATAATACCGGAAAGCTAGGCATTGGGACATCGGCCCCAGCGACGGCACTTGAAGTGAACGGTGTCGTCAAGTCCAAAGCAGGTGGCTTCCAATTTCCTGATGGAACTATCATCACCACGGCTCCGGGTACTGGCACGGTCACAAACCAAGTTAGCAGTGCCGACATCAATTTTGCTGCCGACACCGCAAATTCAGGCAACCCCAACTACAATATATCGTTCTCCACACGAGGCGCTCAGCGCATGGTCGTGGCTAACTCTGGTGGTATCGGTATTGGAACAGCGAGCCCTGCATCGACGTTAGATGTCAGAGGCGGTGTGGCCGTCGGCGACTATGCTGGCGTCAATTCCGCACCATTCAATACTCTTATCGTAAGTGGTGGGCTTGGCGTTGGTACTAGCGCACCGACGTCGTTTGTGCACACGAATGACAATCTGTCTAAGACAACAAATCACACCGGCATACTCTTTAATGTAGCGAATACATCGAGCACACCTTCCGTCAGAAAAGTTGGACTAGACCTACAAAGCACGGGAGTTTGGAACGGAGTTAGCTCTGTCAATACTGGACTTAACGTTAATGCAAGTGGGGGATCGGTAAATTATGCCGCGGTCTTTAGCGGCGGGAACGTTGGCATTGGCACATCGATGCCTGGATCGACCTTACAAGTGAACGGAAGTGTCGCAGTTGGTTACAGCGCGGCAACGACAGCATCTAGCAGCGGCCTAGCGGTTGCTGGCAACATTGGCATCGGCACGACCTCGCCTAGGGCAACGATAGAATCGGTTGGACCCATAGCGACCTCAGGTCCTGTGGGTGGATTTATTCTATACAATCGAGGAAGTAGTGCGATTTCGTCTCAGTGGTACAGTCCATCGCTAGGAGAGACGCGGCTGTATGATCACCCATCTTCTTCCGATCGACTCACCATAAGTTCCTCTGGAAACTTTGGCATTGGTACAACGGCTCCTGCAGCTAGACTCGATGTCAGTGGGAGTAGGTCTGGCACTCCCAGTTTAGTCGGGGCCTTTATTGGGTCGGCCCCCACCACATTCACCGATACGACCACCGTAGCCTCGGGTACTGCAGCCAACCATGCTTTTAATGCTATAGCCGCCCCTACTTTAGCATCGACATACGCGGCAGTTACCACAACTAATAGTTACTCGCTTTACCTTGCCGGAGCGCCCAAGAAAGGTACCAACGATACGATCACTAACGCCGTCGCATTAGGAATCGGCAGCACATTTCTCGGCGGTGGTACAAATAGCTACGGTCTGGTTGTCGATGCACAAACTGGAGCTACAAATAATTTTGCGGCGGTATTTAAATCAGGCAACGTAGGCATAGGTACGACCGCGCCCGGATACCTCCTGCAGGTCGCTGGCTCTGTGGCCGGAGTGGGGTCCTATGTGGCTTTATCTGACCGACGTGAAAAGAAAGACGTACGTGACCTCAGTGATAGCCTGGAGAAAGCCCTAGCCATCAGGGGGGTGAGTTACAAGTGGCGCGATGAAATCAGATACGGCAGCGAAAGGCACCTGGGCGTTATTGCACAGGAGTTGGAGAAAATCGTACCTGAGGCCGTTAATACCGGCGACGACGGACTCAAACGGGTCAAATATGACGATCTCATTCCGCTCATGATCGAGGCTTTTAAAGAAGAACGACGCCAAAAAGATGCGGAGATCAATCGGCTACGCGCGCGATCCCAGCAGATGACCGACTTCTTATGTAAAAAATTCGATGACGCGTCGTTTTGTCGGATGCCTGAGTTGTAAATAAGTGCCTGCGGCACGAAAACTCTTGACTCACTCCGCTTGTAGCCTCTAGTCCTAAAACTAAGAGATCCCTGCCAAGAGACGGCTGTAGACAGGATCTTGTCAGGCCATAAGCACCTGTTTATACGATCTTAATAAGAAAATTTTTGCTATTTAATTACTAAATAGTGTATTGTTTACATTCTCAGTCCGATGTTTTCTGCCTTTCTTCAATAACAAGTTTCCCAGTCTCATGCGCGTCAACTGAACGTTCTTCAAGTCTAGTCATCGTTATCTGTCAAAAACAGTCATACCTGGTGGGTAGTTATGAAACGAAGCAGCAAGGTCTCATACCTATGGTCTCTCGTGGTCACGATCCTCGGTGCGTCAGCTACGGTTGCCTCGGCGGGCGAGCAGCTACAGTGGCCGCGTGGAGAAAATGTTTGTCGCGGTATTTGGACTTACCAAGAGATCCAAGAATGCGAACATCCAAATCACGGACCCGATCCATCCCGTCCCATCGTCGAAACGAATGGTGCGACTTGCGGCTATGAGCAGAAGACAGCTAACTGCTGGTATGGTTTTCATCACTTACGCAGCATCGTCATTGATATTCCAGAGATGTATCGCGACCACGATGAGTATCAGGATCACCAACTGCGTGAGGTGTGTCACGAAAAGGCTAAGGATCAACAGCTCAACGATAGAGAGGTAATAAGCTCGTGGGACTTCGAGAAAATCAGCGGCAGCGATCGCTGCCATAAGCGCGATTGGCTTGACAAGTGCCAGGAGAATACCTTCTTTGTGCATATAAAATGTCACTACAAGGTGTCAGGTCCCGTCTTCGGACAGGACCAAACCTGTGGTCCGATCGACGATATTTCCCGTCCGCGTTCCTGTCCGGTTGGTGTGCACAATAAACTTGCGCGCAGTGTTCATTGTCCGACGGTGCCCCGGGAGACAACACGCGGTTTCAACTTCACAAGCCTGAGAGGAGATAGCTCCCTAGCGGATATTACCTGTTCCACAGGTGATCATCTACCGGCGGACCGGCCGGAGCAGGTTAAGGCCAAGTTTGCCTTTATCACACGAAAACTCTGGAGCCTCCCAAGTGACAGTCATCCCGACTGGCCACTGCTCGTCCAAGGCCTAAAGGCCCTCCTTGATGCCCGCTCTGACATGTTAAGCGACGTGGAGAAGTCGCTGGCCAATCAGCTTGTTTCTGCCACCGTAAAGGCTGAGCAGAGCGTCAAGCAAGGCACTATTTTCTCAACGGCTGACGACTGCGTAGAGGTTTTTTCTGACGACGTCTACCGAGGCTGTCGCAGCAAGCTTATCAGGCTTGATCTAGACAATATGGTGGCCTTGAAGAAGCTAAGCTCCTATGCAAGTCTTGGGCTCAAGATAAGCTACGACCATGGCTGCAAATTGCATACTGACGAGCTTAAAGTCCGGCTTAATAGTGACGCCGCCAATCAGCTACTCGCTCCCGCCGATGCGGGGAACGTTCAGTGGGTTAAGTTAGTGTTCACTCCGTCTGGCGAGACTCCAACGATCAGTATCGATATCAATCCAGCGGCAAAAATTAGCAAGTCATGCCGTATCTCAATTGAGAATACCGAGGTCAGTTTAGACATCAAGATACTCGAGCAATTTTCAGATCTACTGATCAGCAAGTTGACGATGCTTAATACCGTCAAGCTGCAGCTTAGCTATCCCGAGGCCAGCCCGAATATCTCCGGGCTCATCGCAAGATTAGACGATGAATTGGGCACTATCGTCACGCGGCATCAATATGACTGCCAGGAGGAAGCGAAAAATCAGAACCTTGCGACTCCCGCATTATGCCGAGTGAGCGATGACTATAGGTCGCTCTGTCACCTTGATCCTACACCAGCTAATGGTATCTCTGCTGGTCTCTTTGGTAAAATCCATGAAGACACATGTCTATTAGCTGATCTTCGTACGCTTGGTTCAGAGCAACGGTGCGATTTTTATCCTGATCGCCGTCCAGGAACCTACTGCGGGGAACATGTGCGCACAGTCCAGGCTTTTCTAGATCAGGAATACGCCGTGACATTTACCGCAGCGCGGGACCTAGCAGAGACACTGGAGAGCGAATTGCACAGGTTAAACGGCCTAAGCGCAGAAATGGCCACACGGATCAGAATGGTTGTTGAAAGAATGGCCACTAAGATAAGCGATTTGGAGGCAAGTCGATGAAACACTCAAGCACAAAGTTTATAGCAGCGATATTCTGCCTATTTGCCACCACCGGCTGGGAGCAAGAGGCCAAGATTTCTGGCACCTATACGGAAGGCGGCGGTGCATCGACTCCATTGGCAGAGAAAAATTATGCTCAACTCTACTGCGAGTCTGAGGAGAACGCTCGACTGACCATGAGTGGGATGTTTGGTTGGGATTGGCGGCTAGTCCCTGTTGACGACTACTGCCATCATAAGGTGGAGGGCATGGAGGACAGCTTTAAAAATGGCTGGCAGCGAAGCCGCCTCTTTGCGGGTTGTAAGTTGCTGTTCAACACCTTTGATAAGTCTGTCTATCGCTGCTATCGCTTTGAGGATAGTGCAGAGTACTTAAGACAGCAAGAATTGCGTCAGCAGCAAGCGCAATATTTAATCGAAAGATCCGCGCGCATCTGTGCGGCAAAAGAAGCTGAACTTAGCAAAGAGGCTGGACTGCTCTTTGGTGATATCGATGCCGGTCTGGAGTTAGCTCGTGAGGATGAGCAAAAAGCAGCCGCTGCGGAGCAGTTGGCGAAAAATACCGCTATGCGTGCTCAGGAGCTGCTTAACGAAGCCTTAAAGGAAGTTACGGAGCGCCGTAAGCTCCTGGCGGTTCTTGCAAACATGTATGACGTGTCGTTTGCCAAGATCAATGGTGAGATGAACGATTTTTTCTCCCAAATCAAAAAATCTGAGGTCACCCTGAATGGACTTGAGACCAGACTGAACAATGCGGATCAGTCCTATGCGAATCTTAAATCTATCCAAGATGAAACATTGTCAAGCCTTGCTGGTATGAAGGACGCAGTGTGCGACACGACGCAGTTTACTGCTGCGGTCGCGGGATTACGTGGTCAAGTGGCTCATATGCAGTCCATTGTCGATGGACTGGAACAGCTCATTAGTAGACTCGCGCTGCCGGTAGAGTTTGCTAAAGACAAGGATCACCTGGAGGCGCGAATTAAAAAGCTCCAGCGGATTGCTGAAACGCGTAGCGCCGTCTTTAATGGTAGTTTCGATATGCTGGCCGAGCAGCCATACGTCTGTGAGCGGTTCAGGATCTTCAGGACGGAACTTGGTAAAGCCGTGCACTTAGCCAAGAGCATGGAAGATGTGAAAGCAACAGTCGGCGTGGTTGCCGACTTCAAAGTGGCTTTGGAAGCGGCCGCTAAGGAAGCCGCAACAATCGCCGCTATCGAGTCGGTCTTTATGGTCGCAAGGGATAATGAAGCGCAGCTCATGGCGGCCGTATATAAGGGTGAAGCGACTAAGGCAAAACAGTTGGCTGACAACTTCAATTCAGACATCGAAGCGGCCATTAATCAGGTAAAGCTGGCTAGTCCGGCGGTAGATATGACCAGGATTCAGGATGCGGTTCAGCCGATCAGAATGCGCGTCCAGTCTGTCATTGAGAGTCGGCTCAGTAGGGCAAGTGCAGCCACCTTGCTGAGCACTAGGCTGCGCGCATTAGCGACTAAGATCATGCGTCTTGATATGCAGTCTCAAACAGAACCTGACCTCGCACTAGTATGGAATATGCGCAAGGACGAAATTTTAACTAGCCTTAATACCAAAGTTGGTCAGGAAATCCCGCGGCCTCAATTCACGCAACTCTCGGAGCCAAATTTCTGGGCAGCGATTAGTGAGTTTGAGACGCAGCTCAGTGGTATTGAAGCAACCCTGGGTCAACTGACTAACGCCACCAAGCGTTGAGGGAATTGTCATGAAAAGAATCATCTCCGTCATCATCGCTCTACT
>VGTI01000106.1 GCA_016874735.1 Deltaproteobacteria bacterium | reverse complement strand
TAACGCGCAGGACTCGCATTATAAGGTAAATCTGTATTTTTCTCGCTGACATTCCAAAGTTTGGAATCGAAGACGGGCAATTCTTCCGGTGCCAAATTTACGTCCGCGAGTTGCTGTTTCAAGTAGTGAAACTGCATCGTATCGTCGTTATCGATCCACCACCGACGAATTTGATAAATCATGGTGACCAAAGCAATCGATGCCAGATACGGCGCAATGGCGTAGGCGTACGGTATTGATCTGCGCGTCACCATTAATGCCTGCTCCCCCCCAATCAATAGCTCGGTAATTCATTGATACGTCTTGAATCCGGGGGCGATCGCTGACCTTGCCTGCCTTTCTACGAATAATCGGTATCTTTACAATGATTTCATGGCTTTATACTTGATTGCGAGTGCCTCATGGGGTACCGACCGAGAAAGGCATTTTCAGCTGCGGCATGACTCGTCTATAACCGGCAGGGGGATCCGCCACCTCAGAAGACGAAGCACCGTACTTTGACCGAGCCCTTACAAAAATTCGGCCTTCACCGCATCACCGCCAGGTGGTTCGCGGCCCGGTTTGGCACGCCTACGCCGCCGCAGCGCGAAGCCTGGCCGCGCATTGCCAGCGGCGTTGATACGCTAGTGGCAGCGCCAACTGGTTCCGGTAAGACGTTGACGGCATTTTTAGTCGCTATCGACCGACTTCTGCGTACGGCCCTAGACGGGGACCTTAAGGACCAAACAGAGATCCTTTATATCTCGCCCCTCAAGGCTCTGGCGAGCGACGTCCGGCGTAACTTGGAATTGCCACTTGCCGAGATAGAGGCCTGCGCAGCCAAAGAGGGCACGCCGGTGCGCGGCATTCGCGCCCTGGTCCGATCTGGTGACTCCACCGCCAGTCAGCGCGCTGCGATGCTGAAAAAGCCACCGCACATTCTTGTGACCACACCTGAGTCACTTTACCTTCTGCTCACTAGCCCCAAAGGGCGCAACAACCTCAAATCGGTCAAGACCGTCATCATCGATGAAATTCACGCATTGGCCCGTGACAAGCGGGGCTCCCATTTAGCGCTGTCTTTGGCACGCCTGGATGACCTGTGTGAACGCGCCACTGGTCTGAGACCCCAGCGCATCGGTCTCTCGGCAACGCAAAAGCCGATTGAGGCTATTGCCCATTTTCTCTCCGGTAACGACCCGCGCACGCCGCAACCTGAGGGACCATGTGCCATTGTCGACACCGGTCACAAGCGCAAACTCGACCTCGCAATTGAAGTGCCACCATCGGAACTCGGAACCGTCTGCTCCCAGGAGCAGTGGCAGGAAATCTACGAACGCTTACAAAAGCTCATTGAAGAGCATCGCAGTACGCTCATCTTCGTGAATACGAGAAAACTGGCCGAGCGCGTTGCCTTCCATCTGTCGCAGCAGCTTGGCGAGGATAACGTCACCAGTCACCACGGGAGCCTAGCCAAGGAGCTACGCCTTGCCGCCGAGACTAAGCTGAAGGCAGGGCAGATGAAGGCCATCGTGGCGACGGCTTCGCTCGAGCTCGGTATCGACGTTGGCGCCATCGACCTGGTCGTGCAAATCGGCTCTCCCCGTAGTATTGCCACCTTTTTGCAGCGTGTCGGCCGGGCCGGTCACAGCGTTGGCGCCACACCCAAAGGCAGACTTGTCGCTCTGACGCGTGACGAACTCGTCGAGGCAATGGCGCTGATTAGGGCCGTCCGCCTCGGTCAACTTGACCGCACCGTGATTCCCGAGGGGCCGCTGGATATACTGGCGCAGCAAGTAGTGGCCGAGGCTGCGGCCGAGGAGCACGACGAAGATCACCTCTATCAGGTGATGCGCCGTGCTTACCCCTACCGCACGCTAACGCGCGAGCATTTTGGCGACGTCGTGGCCATGCTATCTGTCGGTTTTGCCGGAGCCAACAAAGCCCTGGCCTATGTCCACAGGGATCGTTTGAGTGGCAAAGTACGGTCCCGACGCGGTGCGCGTTTAGCCGCAATCACTAGTGGGGGCGCGATTCCCGAGCTCGGCGATTACCGCGTCGTCAACGAAGAGGACAGTGCTTTCATCGGCACAGTGAACGAAGAGTTTGCTATAGAGAGTAGCCGTGGTGATATTTTTCTCCTCGGTAACAATTCGTGGCAAATTATGGGACTACGCGGCACCGACATGCTGGTGCGCGACATGCACGGTGCACCGCCGAATATACCTTTTTGGCAAGGCGAGGCACCAGGCCGCACGCCAGAGCTCTCGTTGGCAGTCTCAGACATCCGCGATGAGGTCGACCGACGCCTGACGATGCCGATCACCGCCGATGATCCTCTCTTCCATTTAGAATCACTCGCACATCTTGGTGACACTGTACCCGAGGCGTATGAAGACGCCTGTAAATGGCTTCAGGAGGAAACCACCTGCTCTCCGTGGGCCAGCCTCCAGGTGACGCATTACATGGCAGTTGAGAAGGCAGCCCTGGGCGTCCTTCCGACGCAAAGCAAAGTGGTCTTCGAACGGTTTTTTGATGCTAGCGGTGGCATGCAGCTGGTCATCCATGCTCCCTTTGGCATGCGTATCAATAAGGGCTGGGGTCTAGCTCTGCGGAAGCGTTTTTGCCGCAGCTTTGACTTTGAGCTGCAGGCCTCCGCCGATAATGATGGCATAGTGCTTTCGCTTGGACCCCAGCACAGCTTTCCCATCGATCAGCTCTTTAGGATGCTAAGCCCCGAGAACGTCACCAAACTGCTGGAGCAAGCCATACTGCAGGTGCCTCTCTTCCAGATTCGGTGGCGCTGGAACGCCAATAGAGCCCTGGCTGTACTGAGACGCCACAGCGGCAAAAGGGTACCACCAGCGCTGCAAAGATTCCGCGCTGACGATCTTATGACCGCGGTTTTTCCGGCTCAAACACAGTGCAAGGAACACGTCACCGGCGACATTGAACTTCCGGATCACCCCCTAGTGCGCCAGACCATGCATGACTGCATGCATGAGGCCATTGATCTCGGCTCGCTCATTGAACTCATGGAGCGGATCAGTAACGGCGCGGTCGAACTGATTGCCCGCGACACCCGCGAGCCCTCGCCCTTCGCCTACCAGTTGCTCAACGCTTATCCCTATGCATTTTTGGACGACGCCCCGCTAGAGGAAAGACGCGCCCGTGCTGTGGCTACCCGGAGAAATCTGGCCTTCGAGCCGTTCTCCGATCTTAGCCTACTATCCCCCGCCGCCATCGATCAGGTGGAGCGAGAAGTGTGGCCGGATGCGCGAGACGCCGACGAACTACACGACGTGCTCAGTACGACGGTGGTGTTGCCGGAAGATAGGGCTAAAGCTTCGCCCGGTTTTGCGACACTCTTGGAAGAGCTGATTGCCGATGGGCGCGCTCTGCGCGTTTATACGGACGAAGCCGTGCTTTGGAGCACCAGCGAGGCGGCCGACTTGCTGGTGGCAGCTTACCCCCATGCGCGCCTTGAACCAAGGCCGGACCTACCGCCACACCTACGGCAAGAGTGGACAAGTGAGGATGCGCGTTTAACCCTGATCCGCGCCTATATGGGGGTCGCTGGTATCGTAACCGCCCCTTATCTAGCTAAAACTCTGGGGTTAGCCGTGGCCGATGTGACGGCCACGCTACCGGCGATCGAGTTAGCGGGCGCGGTGATGCGCGGGCGCTTTCGCGGAGATCTGATCGAACCGCCAGGCGACGGCGCCGCGACCAATAGCGTACCCATGCAGTGGTGCGACCGACGCCTCCTAATCCGCATCCATAAGCTGACGCTTGAGGGCCTAAGACAGCAGATCAAACCGGTGCCGGTTGAAGAGTTTCAACTCTTCCTCTTCACGCATCAGCAACTATCTCCATCTGCGCGCGCCACGGGTAAACAAGGACTTTTTGATGTGGTACAAAAGCTGGCCGGCTTCGATGCACCAGCAGGCGCCTGGGAGTCAGAGATTCTCGCTAGCCGTGTCGAGGGCTACCAACCAAGCTGGCTAGACGAACTTACCCATAGCGGGCTAGTCAGCTGGGGCCGGCTTAAGCCGCCCAAAAGGGATGACGATAGCGAGCCCCGCAGTCAGGGCATGAACCGCGCCGTGCCGTTGGCACTTTTCCCGCGGGAAGTTTTAGCTTTTCTCGCGCCGGTTGCAGCGACGCAACGAGGTAACGACATTCTTGAGCTCGCCACAGGCAAAGCAGTAACAGCCTACGAAGCGATTGTAGCTGGTGGCGCCCAGTTTTTCGGTGAATTAAAAACCAGGACCGGTTTAATTGAGAGTGAATTAGAAGATGCTCTCGGTGAACTCTGTTGGCTTGGGCTGATTCATGCCGACGGCTTCGCCGCCATTCGGCCCTTTGTCGCACGTAACCGTAAGGCTGTAGCGCGCGTTCGTTACGGAGTAAACAAGCAGTTTTTTGCCGGTGCCAGCTACGCACTGGGCGGTAGATGGGCCAAGTTTCCAGGGCAATTACCTGAGACACCTGAGTCTGAGCGGATTGAGTTTTGGGCTCAACTCCTACTCAGGCGCTACGGTATTGTTTTTCGGGATCTGCTCACGAGGGAGTCTGCGGCTCCGTCGTGGGGTGAGTTGGCGCGCTGTTACCGGACCATGGAGGCGCGCGGTCTAGTGCGGGGTGGACGGTTCGTAGCCGGGCCATTTGGAGAGCAGTTTGCTATGCCTGAAGCTGTGCCTCAGCTCCGGGCCATAAGGGACAAACGCTCGGGAAGTGACTGGGCAGTGATCGCGGCCGGAGACCCACTTAATCTCGTCGGAATTTTGGCCCCAGGGGCTAAAATCCCAAGTTCCAGGCAGTCGCTTCTTGGTTTTGTCGACGGGCGCCATGTGGCCACCGCGCATGGCGGAGATATTGAATTTCTCAGCCCCATTCCGACGGAATTAGAGGGAAGCCTGCGACACGCGCTGCAAGTGAGTGGCACATTTCGCTATGGGTCGCCGCTCAAGCGCGGGCGCGCGAAACCGAAGGCGCAGGAGCCCGGCAGCCCAGATGCTATTCCCCGCAGTTTGTGCTAGGAAGATGCGCCAAGCAAGCGGGCGCATCGTCCAGTAACCACCAGTACTTACTCATTATTCCCCTGGCAGCCAAGAATTGGGTAGCCCGCTTCGGGGGTTATCTTGTATATGCCGGGATGTTTCTGCCATCACTGGGGGTTATGCCGTGACCGAGAGCACTCATCAGTCTACGCCCGATCATTGTCCACGCTGGGCCACTGAACTAATCATCCGGATTCGTGACCTTGAGGTACAGTTGGGTAACATCCGCCCTGACAACAGTGAGGCGTGGCAGGTGAAACATGTGACCGATGTGTTTAGCCGGCTCGAGGATCCAGACAGTAGCGCCGTGTTTGCTGACTTGGTCGAGAGTCTGTTTGTAAAAGTGTCGCGTGGCCTCAAGGACGAAGGTTTCGCCTCGGATGAAATTGCTACTTTCATCAATAGCCGCATCCCAAGTGGCAAACTCTCATACTGCAATCGCTCTGAGGTTGAAGCAGCTATAGCTGACAGTTAAGTTTTTTTACTACTGAGTGTGTTAGTCAAAACAAATCAGCGTGATATAATCTTGGATGCTTGCTTCTCAGATCTGAGTGGGACGATGTCGTTCGGGGAGATATCAGATGGTGCACAGACTTTGGCAGGGGCCATTCCGGCGGGTCGTTGATAAAGTGTGGCATCTCAGAGTGATGAGCCTGGCTAAAAGTGGCTTTCATTCCTACCAACATAAGTTGCCGGCAGATCTCGGCATCGGTCGTATGCATGCCATTGCGACTGGTGACCGTGGCGACGGTCCTATCTGGATTTTTGTTCACGGTTTCACCTCCCAAGCGCTGGACTGGGAACCCTTAATCACTAAACTCACGGACGACTGCAGTAAAATCGTCGCCATGGACCTGCCGGGCCATGGTCTTACGGGACTACCCAAAGGCCACATCCTTTCGGGGGATGACGTACTTGAGGCCACTGTTGACTTTGTCCGCCACGAAGTGCCGATCGAGCGAGGTTGTGTCGTGGTCGGTAACTCCATGGGCGGCCTGGTGGCGGCCAAGTTGACTATGCGAGTCCGAGAACTTGTTCGTGGCACGGTATTGATCTCCCCCTTTGGTGCGCCGTACACCAACGAGGAGATCGACACGGTTCTCGATCAATTCACGTTGAGCGATTATAAAAGGGCGAAGAATTTTGTCCGTCAGCTATTCCCCAACGGCGTGCCACCGCCAGGACTCAGGGCCATGGCCATCTATATGTGGGCACATTTCAATCGTAAGCATCTACTGGATCTTATGCCGCAGGCGCACAACTATCCCATGTTAACCGCATCAGATATGGCATCGATGCCCGAAACTTTGCTCATCTGGGGCACAGACGATTTTATTCTACCCTCTTCTGGCCTCGATTTTTTTCGAAACGGCCTCCCTGCAAGGTCGTCAACAATCCTGACACCACCGCGATATAATCACATGCCGTTCTTCGAAATGTCGCAACACGTGGCCAATGACATTAAGCATTGGGCCGAGGCCCATAAGTTACTCTAGTGGATTCATACGGGATTCATACGGGATTCATTTGCCGTGATCTGCATACGATAACGCTGCATGGACAAACATCTTCATACCATGGGGAAGAGCGTCATCGTTGAAATCGTAGGCTGGATGATGCAGCGAGGGATATCCTCCCGCACGCCCGTCGTCCACACCGATGAAAAAGAAAGATCCTGGCACACGTTCCAGATAATAGGCGAAGTCCTCCCCACCCATCGTAGGGTGTGCCAGTCGCGCAGTACTGCCTTGGGGTAATACCTCATGCGCCACGGACTCTAAGTAG
>VGTI01000105.1 GCA_016874735.1 Deltaproteobacteria bacterium | reverse complement strand
AAACTTTTGTCAACGCAGCTTTGAAGGTTTTTTATTTTTTTCCAAACCACTTTCTCCTGCTATAAATGTATGAACATAGCGTCTCTAGCCGGCCGCCGGTATGCCACGGTCCCCGACATGTCTACAGGAGCCGCAGTGTTTGAGCGTTTACGCGCCAAGGCGGTCCCACTCGATGAGGTAAATCTCCTCATCACATCGGAGCTTACCCGCGTGATCGGGGCTTGTAAGCCTTTAGCAGTTTATTTGTTTGGTTCCGGCGCGCGCGGCACTATGACTGAGGCATCCGATCTGGACTTGCTAATCGTTCTTGATGACCATGATGACATGAAGGTCGCCAAGGCTGGCTATTATCGCAGTCGGAAAGGTGTCGTTTGGCCCGTTGACGCTATTTTCATGACCGGGTCAGAATTCGTCCGGAAATCCAAGGCTGGTGGAGTTGCCATGATGTGCATGCAAGAGGGCCGGCTGATTTACGGTGGGGACATCAGCCATGACTAAACAAGGTAAATTTGAGAAGATTCATGCGGATGAACTGATGCTGATTGCTGAACAGGATCTTGAATCAGCGAGGGCACTTGCATCCGTACAAGCGGGACGACCCGAGAATATTTTTTTACTGGCGCAGCAGGGTCTCGCAAAGGCCTTAAAGGCCATCCTTTGCTGGCGTGAGCAGCCCATACCGTTTGTGCACGATAGCGGAAGTCGGTAAGGCGATCGTTTGGTGCCAGACGCAGTTGACCGAGGGTTAAGGTCACCTAGCCAAAAGGCTTAGAGAAGCACGGTATCATCAGTTACTTACCCCTGACGCCCCATGACCAGGTAAAGGCAGACAGCAAAAAATCTGTTAGAATAGAGCCATCCCCTCTCCCCCGCACTGCTAATTCCGGCTGCTACCGGCCCAACTACCGAGTAACCGTTGCAGAAAGCCGCTAAACTCAACCTGCTTGATCATTTCTATGATTACCTGGACGAAGCCGACTGGCTCGAGGGTGTCGATCTTTATCACGCAGGTAAGGTCAATGGGCTCCAGACCTACGACGGTCTGGTCATGGCGACTGTCATTGCGTCGAGTCGGGCGGAGGTCAGGCTCAAGATTCACCCAGCCGGTCACGTGATCCAGTGGATTGAGTGCACCTGCCGGAAAAACCGTGCACTCGGTCATTACTGCGAGCACATAGCCGCCTTCATGATCCACATCGATCGCGAAAAGCCGCAATTGCTTGCCAGCCTCGATGCTGCCGCACCTTTGAAGCCACCATCGTCACCAAAGCGCAGCAAAGTCACGGCGCCAGTGGCTGACGTCAAAGAGGGCAAGGCCAAAAAGAACGCCGCAGGCGCCACCCAAACGATTATCGATCACCTTAAAGGGAACATCCAAGGGGTCTCGCTGCTGGCACATGGCCCGGGTCTGCGTGTCCGCATCGAACTTAAACCAGGCCACGTCACCCACTATGACCTGGGACTTGATGCGGCTGCCGCCTTTCTCAAATCCCATGTGAATCTTGAGGCCGCTACAGCTGAAGTCAAGGAACTCGTCGTCAGTGAAGATGCCGTGGAGCTGGGTACGCGTCTCACACAACCTGACCCAGATAAGATCGTGGCTGAGCGCGGCGTGATTTTAAGTTTACATCCCCGTAGCAAGTTAGCGCCGGATCAGCGGCTCAGTTTTGAGCGCGGTAACTACCATAGGCGTGCCAACGACCAGGCGGGCGGCGACAAGGCGGAGCACTTCCTTTTTGTCCACGGTAAGGCCGCCAATCGGTTCCTCGGCGATCAATACTTCTTCCTACCCGGCCACGGCTATTATCCTATTCGTCGCCATCTAACCTCCACCGCCTGGAACGAGCTACCGCTCACGAAAACCTATAAAGACGACGAGGCCGCCGAGTTAGTGCAACGCGGCTTCGACGAATACGCTCGCGTCGGACCGCTTTATCTGGACGACGCCCTGGCAGATACAGCGATCGTCGAGGCCCCTGAGTTATCCGAGATCATGTTTATCGCTGAGGAGGACGGCTGGTTCCGTCTTGATCCTCGCTACGGCACCGGTCGCGGCAGTATCTCCATGGCGACTTTGATGCAGCAGTATCGCTCCAAGCGCCGTAAGTTTGTGCGCAACGGCAACACTTGGATGAAGATCCCCGAATTCGTCACGGCCCACAAATGGGAGCTGACCGAGGACGGTCAGTCGCTCAAGGTGGACGCGCTCGGCCTACTCAGACTCAAAGCCGCCGTCGGCGACTTTGATCAGTTTGTTGGCAGCAAGCGCGCCCTCACTCAAATTCGCAGTCGCCTTGAATTTACGCCTGAGAGTAGCGACCCCGTACCGCACGATGCCAACATCACGCTGCGCGGTTACCAAGAGACCGGTCTACGCTGGCTCTGGTGGCTCTACAAAAATGGTCTCCACGGCCTGCTGGCTGACGAAATGGGTCTAGGTAAGACCCACCAGGCGATGGGATTGATGGCGGCGATCCTTAAGGAAAACCCCAACGCCAAGTTTATGGTGATTTGTCCAACGACCGTACTCGATCACTGGTTAGACAAAATTGAGCAATTCGTCCCCATGCTCAAAGGCGTCAAATATCATGGCCCGAGGCGGATGGGGATCCTCAGTCAACTTGGCAAAGAGGGTGATGCTCCCCATACCATCGTCACCAGTTACGGCGTCATGCTCCGAGATATTCGCCACCTGATGGCCCAGGAATGGGATGCACTGATTCTAGACGAGGCCCATTTTGTAAAAAACAATGGCACCGCGACCTATCAAGCTGCCTGCCGCGTACCGAGTCGCATCAGGTTATGCCTGAGTGGTACGCCAATGGAGAACCATCTGGGCGAGCTCAAGAACTTATTCGACTTCTTGGTCCCAGGATATCTCGGCTCCGATGAATATTTCCGCGACAACTTCATTACCCCCGTCACTACCGGCGAAGATCCCGAGGCCACCCTGGCGCTGCAAAAGCTGATCTATCCATTCAAGATGCGGCGCACAAAGAATCACGTTTTGAAAGATCTACCCGCCAAAGTCGAAGACCTACGTCACTGCGCTCTTTCGGACGAACAAGTTAAGATGTACCGCGACGTTATCTCACTCAAGGCGCAACCGCTCATTGCGCAGCTGCAAGACGAAGGCTCACCGGTACCGTACCTGCATGTGTTTGCTACCCTGACCCTACTAAAACAAATTTGCGATCATCCAGCACTGGTCAGCAAAAAGGGCAGCTACAAGGATCATACCAGCGGCAAGTTCGAGCTGATGCAAGAGCTGATAGAGGAGGCCCTCGGCTCCGGCCACAAAATTGTGATCTTCAGTCAGTATGTCGGGATGATCAAACTCATCACGCAGTACCTGTCAGATATCAATGTCGGACACGTCACCCTGACCGGCGAGAGCCGCAATCGCGGCGCTATCATTAAAAACTTCCAGACGGACCCAGAGATCAAGGTATTCTGCGGCTCCCTATTAGCTGGCGGTATAGGTATCGATTTAACGGCAGCATCGGTCGTGATTCATTACGACAGGTGGTGGAACGCCACTAAGGAAAATCAGGCAACTGACCGGGTGCATCGAATAGGACAAAACAAAAACGTCCAAGTGATGAAGCTGGTAACCCGCGGCACGCTCGAAGAAAAGATCGACCGCATGATTCAAAACAAAAGAGCGCTGTTTGAAAAGTTCATGGATCAAGACGAGGAGATGTTTAAAACACTGTCTCGTCAGGAGCTCATTGAACTGCTGCAATAAACATTAGCTTTATCGTAAGTGCTTTATATCGCGGCCTTGAACGACTAAGACATGAAGCGCTCACGATAAATTCATCTTTTTTGAGCTGGATGCTTAAACGCTATCTCGATTCCATCAACATCTTGCGTCATCACGTGCCCGAAAATCTTAACCAACTCGCAGTCAGTCGTTGTTTTTCGCGATTTGACGTCCGGTTGCATTTTAGTGCGCCTGACCACCTAGCCGACACACCCTAATCCTGGTAAAGATAGAAGTTTACAACTAGCCCAGCTGACGAATGGACGGGAAGCCCCATGCATAAATTTGTCATCGAAGGCGGCCGCCCACTCAACGGTGCCGTCAGACCCTCTGGCAATAAGAACGAGGCTCTACCCGCGCTGTGCGCGTGTCTGCTGACCGACGAGCCGATCACTCTGAAGCGCATGCCGCGGATCGGCGACGTCCTTACGATGCTTGAGATCCTCCAAGGCATCGGCGTACGGATAGAGTGGACGGATCACGAAACCGTCGTCCTCGATGCCAGCAAGGCCCACAGCTCCCACCCTAACTACGGCATGTGCGCTAAGGTGCGGGCTTCGATCATGCTCCTCGGCCCACTGCTAGCCCGGTTCGGCCAGGTCGAACTGGCCCCCCCAGGCGGGGACGTCATTGGCGCGCGGCGGATAGACACCCACTGGGACGGAATCACCGCCTTAGGCGGGATTCTTACCTTGGACCGCGTGATCAGTGGGCGGATGCCTAAGATCATCGGCACCGACTATTACCTTGATGAGCCCTCGGTCACGGCGACCGAGAACCTAGTCATGCTCGCCACGCGCGCCGAGGGCACCACGGTCCTCCACAACGCCGCCTGCGAGCCCCATGTGGTCGGCCTCTGCCGCCTCCTCAATGCTATGGGCGCCAAGATCTCAGGCATAGGCAGTAACCGGCTGGAGATACAGGGTGTTACTAGCCTCCACGGAGCGGTGCACACGATCGGCGCCGATTTCATGGAGGTCGGTAGCTTTCTCTGCCTGGGCGCCATCGCCAAGGGCAAGATCACCATCACCGACGTCAACGTCGACGATATGCGCTATCCGCTCAAGGTACTAGGTCGCCTCGGCATCCATCCAGAGATAGGACGCGACGCGCTCACCATCGATGGCACCAAGCCCCTGGTGATGCGCAAGGACATCGGCGACCGCATCGGTTCCATCTATAGCGGCCCGTGGCCGGCGTTCCCCACGGATCTCATGTCCGTAGCGATCGTCGGGGCGACGCAGGCCGCTGGAACTATGATCTTTTTTGAGAAAATGTTCGAAGGCCGGATGTTCTTTACCGACAACCTCATGCGCATGGGTGCCAACATTGTCCTGTGCGATCCGCACCGTATCGTTGTCACCGGACCGTCGCAGCTGTTTTGCGCCAATCTGAGCTCTCCCGACGTCCGGGCTGGGATGGCGATCGTGATGGCGGCACTCATTGCCCTCGGCAAGAGTGAGATCCATAACATCTACCAGATCGAGCGGGGTTATCAGGAGATCGATCGCAAGCTAGAGGCCCTAGGGGCAGCGATTAAGCGCGTTGCTGTGTAAACATTTGTAGTTTAGTAAATTAAGCGTGACTTTGGCGGAAACTGGCTCTATATCACGGCCGCGGCCCACCCTTTTGTCCCCGGGTCGTCGTGTGGAGTCAATCATGTTTAGTCGCAACATCGCAAACTTACTTGTCGGCCTGAGCCTATTGGCGCTTTTGCCCACCATAGCCACCACCCCAGTGATCGCTAGTGAACGCGGTAGCATAGAAGTGCACGGTTCGAGTCATGTACCGTCTTGCCCGGGATATTTTTCCACCGCCGTGTTCCAAGGTGCTGCAACCTATAGAATCTCCAGCACGAACAGCGCAGTGCCAGCTGCGGTCACGCTCGTGTACTCGCTGCGTAACGCATGGACAGGCAAGTCTTGGGCTCTCGCCCCAAAAGAACTGGCGCTTGCCAGCGGGGACGGTCACACGTGGGAGGGTGCACTCCCGGAGTTGATTGTAGACGAGCGAGGCCACCTGCATATGAGCCACCTTGAATTGGCAGTCAAACTCACCCTCGCCAGTGGCGATATCGCCTGGGACAACGGTGGGCTTGCGCCACTCGGCTTTTACAGCTTTGCTCTGCCGCAACCAACCTGCACTCCTGGCGCTCCACACCTGATGCAGTCCACGCCTATGGCATCGGCTGCTGACTACCGCTGAGCGGCACGCGCGGATTCCGGCACTAGTCTGTGAATCCGCATCATCATGTACAGTGTGAATAGTGACGCAGCGATGACGACATAGCCGACGCGGTCAAAATAGTTAATCGACCCGTCAGGCATGGTCTCGACGATGTGACCTGCGACAACCGCTCCGAGGCCTCCGGCCATCTGCTGTAGCGAAGCACTAATGAACTTCTACCACCCAATCCTCACACGCTCTTACGAGCGTGTGAGGATTGGGTGGAGTTTCGTGCTTCAGCGAGCGGGTAACCCCACCCTCCACACCTGAGGACGGTTCCCGCCCCGTGACAAAGCCTGTCAAAGCATAATTCAAGATCACGCGTGCAGCATTCACGTCCCGATCAAGCCTAAGCCCACAGCATGCGCATGCATGCACGCGCTCGGACAGTGCCTTTTTCGCGACTGCTCCGCAGCCGGAACAGCTTTGCGATGGCTTAACCTTCCTGGTGGGTATTTCGATGTAGGGAATACCAGCGTCTGCCGCTTTGAACTCCAACAATGCGAAAAACTTGCCAGGGGAGGTATCAAGAATGCTGCGATTTAACCCTTTCTTATAAGCACCACCGTGGGCTGTCATGGCCTTGATGTTCAATATCTCTGTAGCTATGAGTCTGGACTCACGCACGACACGGGCGCTGGTCTGGTGCAGAAAATCATCACGCTGATTAGCTAGCCTCTCATGGCACGAAACCAGCTTCAGCTTGGCTTTGGCCCTATTCTTGGATCCCCTCTTTTTGCGTGATAACTGACGCTGCGCTTTTTTTAGCTGGGAGTCGTGCTTTTTAAAGTGACGCGGATTTTCGATGAGATATTCGGCACGATCCTCAGCAACAATGGTGACAAAGGTAGCAGTACCCCAGTCAATCCCGACGGCCG
>VGTI01000104.1 GCA_016874735.1 Deltaproteobacteria bacterium | reverse complement strand
ACAAACATGCCAAACAGAGGGCTCTTCTTCAACTAAAACAGGCGGTTAGCATAATATTATGCGCCGCCTGTAATCGTTTCAGCGAATTTACTGGGGTTGCCCCTCAATTGTTAAGGATCCCTGAGATTTTGGGGACTTGGACTATCTTTTCTTCAGGTGCTCGTTAAGGTGCCCATTCAGAAGCGAAAAATGGTCGGCTGACATCGGTTGGTGCGACGTGCGTGGGCGAGACGCCAGATATAGCTTAATAAAATTATATAGTTATTTTTCGAGGCTTCGCTGCATCCAAAATTACTCTATCTGTATGTATACTAGTAGTATACATACATTTGGTAAAATTTCACGGCAGCAACCAGAGGGGTTGGGTATGACTGTCAAAGCCTTTCGATTTGATGCTCTGGTCGATGAGCCGGATTTTTGCAATTACCACGATGAGCGCCAAAGACTGCTTCAGAGCATAGCAAAAGGCAGAAAAGTTTTACTTTTTGGTCGTCGCAATTTTGGCAAAACTTCACTAGTTCGCAATGTCGTTGCCAACAAATGGATGGCTACGCAGAAAAAGGGAGCTTTCTTACTTTATGTTGATTTTTACGGTGTGCGGACAATGTCCGGACTGGTGTCGCGGTTGAGCGCTGCCTTTGCCGATTCATTTCAGCGTGCTTTTTCTGCTAAATCCTTATTTCAAACCATGCTTGATAGTATCAAGCGTCTGCGCCCTAGGGTTGAGATGGAGCCAAACGGCCAGCTTTCTTTGACGCTCGGCTTAGGTGAATCTGCCGGACGCAATTTGACCTCGATATTTCAGGAGCTTGGTGCACTGCACAAACGGGGAGTACCTCTGCTCGTCGTGCTGGATGAATTCCAGGACGTTCACTACATAGATGAGGCAGAAGGACTCATACGCGGAGTACTCGAATCCCATTTAGGCAATGTCGCCACCGTCATTTTGGGTTCAAAAAAGCATTTACTGTCTCAAATGTTCACGGTGCCGCATGCACCGTTCGCAAACTGGGGTGAGCACCTAGAAATGTCCTACATTCCTTACGAGGAATACACATCTTACGCCAATGAACGTCTAGCACACGCAAATCTGAGGTTGGACGACGCATCTTCGCGATACCTACAAGACTTAGTCGGACGTGTCCCCGAAGCGATGAATCGGCTAGCAGACTCCCTTATTGCCCTGGACTATGCGACCAAGGAAAATGTCACCATCCAGAAAGTCGATGAAGCACTGCGCACACTGATTAGTCGACGCAGTAGTGCTATCGAGGAGTATCTCAGTCACTTTACTGGAGCGGAGGAGCAATTCCTCATCACCCTAGCTTTTGCCGGTGGCAGTGCCACGCAGCTCACAGGCAAGGATTTCATTGCAAAATCTGGCCTCTCAATCGCTGGCTTGCGCAAGGTAGCTCACAAGCTCGAGGACCATGCGGTGATTTACCGCGAGGGAAAAATGTACACTTTCGCTGATCCACTGATTATGCACCATATCTTGAAGTACCGAGCGTAGGCGAGCAGTAAAAGCGAATCAGCCACCAACCCAGACGCGGTACTGTAGGCCACCGTTTGGCCATTCTCCACCAGCGTCGGTCATACTGGTGGCACCAGAGCCACAATGAGCCTTGATTTGAACCGTGTGATTTCCACTTGTAGCGAGGACGCCAGAGTACATGGTGTGGACCTGGCTGCGCCATGAGTTTGTGTATACACCACCACTGTCGACCTGTACTCCGTCAAGATAGAGATCGTTGTAATGGTGACCTGTGGCATTCAAGCGTCCATTATGTACCGTCATAATATCGAATGCTTGCCCAGCGTTCCCGGTGAAAGTCATTGCCGTTAAAGGTTTGAAAGTTGAATCGCAAACGATGGATCCAGTGGTGATTGACGTGCGCGTTAACTTGGGTAAGTTGCTTGCTATGACTGTGCCGTTGACGTGTAGCGTGGCAGTTGGATTTGTCGTGCCGATGCCGACGTTGCCGGCGCTGGATACGAAGACACGTGCCGCCGAAGCTGTCTGATCGAAAATAAAGAAATCGTTGGTCCCGTTATTGTTGACGTCGCGCCCGATAGAAAAACCACTCGTATTGGAATTCGTACGGAACTGTACGGCTGTTTGTTGAGTTGCGCCGCTTGTCGGCTGCAGAGTAAGCGCGGCATTCGCTCCGTTAACGTGAAGGACAGTAGCCGGAGACGTAGTCCCAATCCCGACGTTGCCATTCCCCAAAAGGCTCATTACCGCCACATCTGGAACCAAGCCCCAAGTGTTGCCAGCAACAGGAGCGCCGCTTACCATCAGGTCCATTCGACCGCGGCCCGCTATACCGGTTTCAAAGCTGCCAACAGCAATTCCAGCTGAATTTGAGTTTTTAACTGTTGGGATACCGGGTACAACCCAGGATTGCATTGGGTTTGCAAAGACCGTCGTACTATTTGTAGTGCCAGAAACGGTAAGCAGGTTGTTGGGTGCAGTCGTCCCTATCCCTAAGTTGCCGCCGGATGGTTGCAAAGCAAGTGCCTGACTGCCCAATGTCGAGCTATATGCCCCCATACGGACATAGCCAGGCGTACCGGTTACTGGTTGAATGTATAGATATTCGCTCAAAGTCGCATCACTTGAGAAATAACTCTCACTGCTACTTACACTCCTAAAGCTCCCCGCTACGTCCAGGCGATAACTTGGCGCCGTTGTCCCTATGCCGACATTGCCGGACTCGCGCTTAATCGTCATCGGATTTGCAAGAAAGGCGCCCGCATCGGTGTAAGTCCAGATCTGAAAATCAGACCCGGAGTTGTTCCCGGACTCGGTTCCTGCGAAGCCTAAAGCAACGCGAGAAACGCCACCAGTCAACATGCCAAAGTGCCACATTCCGCCAGGCGCTGTGCCGTTGTTCGAATTAAAAATGCTAGCACGGACTTGACCGTTAACGTCTAAGCTGTAGCCAGGGTTAGCCGTCCCAATCCCTACGTTGCCACTGCGATCAATGCGCATCCTTTCTAAGTAGGTGTTTCCTGTATTCCAGTCGAGACTTGTATAAAAGCGCATATCTGCATTGTTGGCTGCACCCCCGAAATTTATGTGACTCTCGATACCGGCTTGGGGTGATTGGCCGAAGTTTAAAAACTTAACACCACCAATAAGGCTGTCCACGCTGGACACGGCTGCCGAAGTGCCGACAATTGCTGTGTTGCTCCCGCCGGCAATCTGAAGACTTGCGCTCGGCGCCGTCGTTCCAATCCCGACGTTGCCATTTCCCAAAATAGTCATTTTCGTGGTGGGCACAGAATCAGCTGTCCCAGTTGCACCTGGACCGGCTGTTTGAAAATTAATGGAGGAAGTACCAGTGCCCGTGGCAAGACCAGAGGCAAGCGTAAGGTTGCCGCCGTTATAGTTAGTGCCGCCAGAAATTGCACCACCAGCCTGTACGGTTAATGCACCGCCAGTGGTACCCGCACCGGTGTTACGATCTACCTGAATGACCCGACTCAGCGTTCCGCCTAAACTTAAATCGGCGGTCGGCGAAGACGTTCCAATGCCAACACTACCGCTAGCCACGTAATTGTTACTGCCAGAGGTGTTCCATGATCCACCTGGCCACGAGCTTATGCAGTTAGCCCCGCTTAAACAGATGGAGCCCGCGACGTCAAGTTTTCCGGCAGGCGTTGTCGTTCCAATACCCAAGTTGCCTTGAACAATGAGGCCGTTGGTCGGTGCAGACTGTGATCCCGAATACGATGCTCCAACGGCTAATGCGCCTTCTACATCTAATTTGTTTTTTGGCGTGTATGTACCCATGCCAATGTTGTTATCGTTTATTGTGATACCAGAGCCAAAAGAATTACCATTAAACAAAGATATTAAAGTTGCGCTTGTTTCCGATCGAAAGATCAAGTCACCTGCGTTTATGGCTCCATATTGGCCGGTTGCACGAGCATTTGCGATAGTTGCATATGTTGTAGAGTCCAGATTCCATTTAATTGCAGGATTTATTGCAGCTGTCGTGCCAGATAGTACAAAAGACGCAGCATTAGGTCCCGCAATATCCAGCCCACCTTGTGGCGATGTAGTCCCAATCCCAACATTCCCACTACTCCGGTAAACATCAGCCCCTGACGCCGTCCAAATCCCACCTGCTGGAGCAGAACTCACCCAAGTCGTACCGTTAGACGTCAGTACGTTGCCGTTAGTTCCCGGTGCTACAGTCAGCGGAGCACTGGTACCGTTACCGAGCAGCACATTATTAGCAGCCAAAGTTGTGGCACCGGTACCGCCGTTGGCTACGCCGAGTGTTCCTGATGTAATGAGTGCAGCGCTAATAGCTGGAATGTCGCTTGCCGCTAAAGCAGCCCACGCCGGTGCAGTAGCAGCGCCACTGGCACCTGTGCTGGTTAGAAATTGTTTGGCTGATGTCGTATTACCGCCAAGGCGCGTACCGATACCAGAGGCTCCGCCATACAAGAGGTCACCAATAGTCGTAAGTGGCGAAAGCGCATTGAAAGCATTAGCAGCGGTCGTAGCCCCTGTACCGCCATTAGCGATGGGCAGCGTACCCGTGACTTCTGTTGACAGCGCCACACTGCTACCGCTTGCGGCTGCAGTGAGTCTACCTTGTGCGTCGACAGTGATATTGGCCCTGGTGTATGCGCCGGGGGTAACTGCAGTGTTGGCGAGCCCTAATGACCCAGATGACGTAATGGGCCCACCGGTGAGTCCTGTGCCAGCACTGACTGAGGTCACACTACCTGTTGGCCACGAGCTGATACAGTTGGCACCGCTGAGACAGATGGAGCCAGCGACGTCGAGTTTACCGGCAGGGTTTGTCGTCCCCACCCCCACGTTACCGCTCGTGATCAGATTGCCACTCGTATTGACTCCCGTAGATCCACCTATAATCCCCGAGGTGATGGCATTGCCAGAAACCTTACCTGCAGTCGTAATCGGTGCGAGTTTAGTGTCAGCAATCGCCGCCGTCGTAGCGATATCATCGTCGGTGATCGAGGCATCAGTGATCGTGCCACCGCTGCCGCCAGACACGGCGCTGGCGGTCGCTAGGGAGCCTAGCCCCAAGGTCGTGCGCTGCGCCGCTGCATCGGTGTCGTCAAGTAGCGCTTTACCTGCTGATGTCAGCGTATAGGTGGACCACGTATCTGTGGCCGTGCGTTCGACCCCACCCGTGGTCGCAAGATTCTCGACAGCTGCGATATCGTTAGCGAGTAAAGCTGCAGACACCCAGCCTAGATTACCCGCACCGTCGGTCTTCAGCACTTGTCCTGCTGAGCCGTCCGTAGCAGGGAGCACCCATATCTTATTAGCCCCGATGGCATCAGGCGCTTTGAATCCCACATAATTCGTGCCGCCGGCAGCGAGTTCCGTAAGGCGCACCTCGCCCGTATTACCCGCTGCTGTGCCGTAGGGTTTAGCTTCGTAGCCTGCCTGGGCATCGCTCGAGAGGCTCGTAAATGCACCGGTGTTGGGTGTCGTCGCACCAAGTGCACCAGGAGCAGCCCAATTAGTTGCGGGTAATGCCGTGCTCTGCCAGGTCGTTCCGTCCGAGGTGAGGACGTTACCACTAGAGCCCGGAGCTACCGTTTGCATGGCGGAGGTGCCATTACCTAGGATCACATGGTTTGCCGCAAGGGAGGTGGCGCCAGTACCGCCGTTAGCCACGTTTAGAGTACCCGCAGTGATGAGTGCTGCGCTATGTGGTGGCAGATCAGACGCCGCTAAACTATTGCCAGCTGTCACACGACCGTACGTATCCGTAGTCACTTTGGCGTAAGTGCCAGCTGTCCCCGCGGTAGCTAAACTCACCGTGGCCGTACCGGATGCAGTGGCTACAGCTACCCCAGCACCCTGAGCGACGCTGCTCACTTTGCCGTTAAATGCAGCGTATTCCGTATGGGATATCAAACCTGCCGTTACATTTACGGCAGACGCCAGCGGGATATTAAGCGTGTGGGTATCACTCGCTGATGACCACGCAGGTGCTGTACCCGAAGTACCGGGAGGACCTAGGGTCTGCGTATTACCTGTCTGACCGTTAAACGAGTTTAGACCTGAGCCCGACACTCCCAGTGCCACGGCACTGGAGCCGTCCCAATACTTGATCTGATTCGTGGTGGCGTTAAACCAGGTCTTGCCCTTATCTGCACCTGTAAGACCCGTAGGATCCGATGCATAAACACCAAGACCAAGCATCTTCGATGCCGCCAGCTGCACGTTACCGGTGTTGCTGATGTTAAATGCACCGGCGTCCAGGGCTCCAGCGAGGGTGTCTCCACCTTTATTTAGAGGGGTGTAGCCCAAAGACTGCGTGATATCGCCCGCGGGAATCGCTCCGACTGTGACTACACCACCGTTAGTTGTTTGCTTCAGATACTGTCCCGCACCACCAGTGGCGCTCAGATCGGCACCCGTGCCACCACGCGCGACGGGTAGCGTCCCCGCATTTATTTTCGCTGCACTTAGCGGCGGGATGTCAGCTGCGTCTAGAGTACTACCCAAAGTAACGCGGCCCTTGGCATCGTACGTAACTTTAGTCGCAGTCCCTGGTAGCGAAATACTGGCAAGGCTGGCCGTGGCTAACCCAGAACTAAATCCCGACGTCGAGAGGTCTCCCGTGAGAGCCGTGAGATAATTACCCGCAACTTGTTTTTGGCTAAAAGCAGTCCAGTCGGACGAGCTGAGATAACCGGTCGTGCTGCCGTTGGCTTGCGGCGCATTAGTACTCACCCAAGTGGTGCCATTGGAAGTGAGGATATTACCGCTGGCACCTGGGGCCAAAGTCTGGACCGGACTGACGCCGTTACCAAGCAAAAGACTACTGGCTGCGAGAGTAGTCACACCGCTACCGCCTTTACTCACAGATAACGTACCTGCCACCTCTGACGCGAGATCAATCGGAGCCCCACTACTCGCACTCGTAATCCGTCCTGCGCTGTCCACCACCACCGTAGCCCGTGCATACGTACCAGCACTCACTCCCGTGGGTGCAAGACTAATCGTGCCCGCAGTAGTAATCGTGCCGCCATTC
>VGTI01000103.1 GCA_016874735.1 Deltaproteobacteria bacterium | reverse complement strand
TTGGGGCAGTATATATCAAAGGAGATGTCGGCGATTGCGGTCCCTTTACCGGTGATGGGGCTTAAGAGGTCTTCGATCGGGAGCCTTGGGGTGAGAGCGGAAGTTTTCTCAATGGCTTTCGCCACCAGTAAGATCGCAGCTCTTGACCTTTTCTGTCGCTCGTTTTTATTTAGTTTCGGTACACGGGGGGATGGCTTTAGCTGTTGGATCAGGGCTCGCGCCTTGGTGACTGCTGCTACTACCTGCTTATGCGCCCTATGTAGCTTTGGTGGCGTCTTCGCTCTTTGATTGCCGCCACCCGGCAGAGTTGCAGTCAATGCTAAGGTCCAGTACTTGTCGACTTGGCGCAGGGCATGATGCAAATGCGGACTAGGATCTTCTTTTAGCACTGTGCGGCGACGTGCGTGAGCTAAATAATTGAGTGCTAGGCCCAGCGCATGATGAAGTTTGCGTAATTTAACTGTGCTCACACCTGCAGTATTTCTGCTCACCCGTAGACTCCTAGATGCCGCGTTGACGGTGCGGCCCTAAAAGCATAGCGGCATCTGACCTGCGATGCTAGTTAGCTCGCTGACCTCAGGGCCTCAGACCTTTGGATAAGGACCAAGATCTTGTCGTCCTCGGTCTGAATATTGCGAACAGCCGCCTTGCCACCTTGCGTCACCTGGGCTAGCAGGTCGTACATGCGGTGTTCTTTGGCGAGGGCTCTTTTGGGTATGATGCCGTCCGTCGCTAGCATGAGGGCAAACGGCGTGTACTCAGGGAGTGAAACCCGGACGGGTTTGACCTGGGGGTCGGCGTAGATTCCGAGTAAATGCCCATCGCCCGTAATGGCTTTGGTCGATTCTGCGATCCGTGAATCGCCAACGACAAAGAGCGGCATCGGTCCAGCCGAATAGTAGATGGCCTCATTGTCATCTAGGACTAAAAGTCCTAGTGTCAGGGTGTGAGGGTGTTGACGGCCCATAGTCCTCAGGGTGCGGTTTACTGACTGGAACCAAGAGAGCGGATGCCAGCCGAGATCGTTCAGGCCCGCCACCCACAGCGCCTGGATCGTCTGAACCACCATCGCTGCGGGTACGCCCTTGCCGGTTCCGTCTCCAACGGCAACAACATAGCGCCCGTCAGGCAGAACTCTGGCAGCAACCCAGTCACCCCCAAGGGAGGTAGCATTGGCCTGAAAAATAGTAATTTGCTTATCGCCATGTAACGTGGTCTCAGCTGGCCGCACAAGATTTTGTTGGAGTTCACGGGCTACTGCAAGCTCTGACTCGATCGCTTGGATTTGCAGTCGTTCATTCTGAAGGATTAACTCACGGGATTTGAGCTCAAGGATGGCGTGCCGCTCGCTACGGAGATTGAAGAAATAATAGTAAACCATCACATAAACATCAACGAGGACCAGAGCGATGGATAAAGGCACAATGCCAGGTCCATCGTTATAGTGATAGACCCCTAGTGGTGGGATGAGCAGTAATATTTTCATAACGACAATAGAGCGCCCAAATAAAACACTGAGCGTGCCCACATACCACAAAATAGTTACCCAAATGAGTCCGACGATGATTATGAAGCTACGACTCGCGTCCGGGAACGTCATGACACCTTGCAGCAGAATGCATAAACCGAGTATTGCTAATACGTTGCCGATAATTAAATGCGTTTTTAGCCCAACCCATTTTTCGACTCTAAAGTGATCGATCATGATCACAGTCACGATGGAGCCGATCCCAATAAGGATGGAAATGGCAAAACACGGCCACTCCAAGTTTTTTGGTGCGATCGTAAACGCTCCGATAGTACCAAGAAACGATACGACAACGGCAACCAGACTGAAACTGCGCAGGGCCTTGATGCTTTCGCTGCGACGTTTTTCGTTGATGAAATCACGCTGCTCCGCGCTTATCTCTAGCTTTGCCTGAGTGGTAAATCCCATGCTAGTCAAGCGTGATTTTAAATCAAATGTCGCCATGGTCTCGTCCTCTAGGCTGCTTTACTTTCGCTGATAGCGACTAGGATCTTGTCATCGTCGACGGGATGCGATTTTATGGCTGCGCCCCCCTGCTCATTTATATTTTCAATCAAGCCGAGTAAACGTGATGGATGCTTACGTGTCTGCCAGTCGAGTATGCCGTCGCTTCCAAGTAGTAGCGTGTAGTCTCCCAACTTTGGTAGCGGCACTTTCACAGGGCTGATGTCAACGCTATCGACGATGCCGAGCGGCATGCCGAAACCAAAGATAGGTCGCACTTTGGGCGGTGTCGCACCTTTATCAGTGATGTATAGGGGAATGTGACCGGCGCAGTAGTAAAGCACCTGATCTTGCTGCAAGACGATGAGTCCTAGTGTCAGTGTGTGAGTCCCCGGTTTCTCGCCGATGGCCAGTAGTGTTTGATTGACGAGTTGCAACCAATCCTGCGGAGAAAAATTATCGTTTTGTAGCTGATCGGCCCAGAGCGACTGTACCACCTGAACCACCATCGCTGCCGCAATACCTTTACCGGTGACGTCGCCGACGGCGATGATTTGACTGCCATCGATCAGATCGCGCACTAGGAGCAGGTCGCCTCCAAGTGTACTGTATGGAAAGTGAAAGAATCGGATTCGGTGGTGGGCATCGTCCACCTCTGATGGAGGGGATGCCAGGTTAGCTTGCAGCTGCGCTGCGACTTGCATTTCTGTCTCGATGGCCTGAAGGCGTAGCACTTGGTTTTGCTGCTCTAGTTCAGTCGTCTTTTTTTGAATCAGAGCATGGGACCTAATCCTAGCAAGCTGCGCCACAAAGAAACCGCTTAGAGTTATGAAAATCAGAAAGAGCACATAGACTAGAGCCACAAAATCTTCGGTATGGGTCGAGTAGACCATCAGAGCGGAGATCCCAAAAATGCTGAGCAGCACCGGAATATTTGAGTACCCGATGATCGGGGTAAATGTTGCTAGATTCCAGCCGAGTCCGGCCCACATGCAACCGGCGACGATCATGTGACCCGTATTGAAGTTGTCTTGCGTAAATGCTGCATGAACAAAGATGCTCATACCAATCGTTGTTAAGGCATTGGTCACGAATGTGTGGAAATAAAGAGCAAACTTCCAATGTTTAGCGGTGATGACGGACTCAAAGACGATCCAGGCCGCACTTTCAAGCCCAAGCAACGCCAGCACGATCGATAATATCAGGTCATACGGTGGCGGGATTATGAGAGCGCCGAGGGCAGCGCCGAGCAAGTAAGAGACAGCACCCGCACCGGCAGTCGAGTAGGCAACACGGCGCCCGTACTCTAGTAGCCAGTCATCAACAAAGCGCGCGTCATCGGGCGACAGCGACATTGCGTCGTAGCCCGTCAAGTAGCGCAGTAGTTTTTGTGTGAACCTTTTAAGCAAAGTAACTCCACTGATCCGAAGTAGTTATCGGAAACTATGCGTTCACATTTAGTTTTTGTGTATAAAGTTTGGCGCGATGATGGAAGCGTTAAAGAAAAAGCTTAAAGTTGAGAATTCACCAAATTAAATATTGATACGAATACCGTCACAGATTGGTAAAAAAAAAGTCGAAGCGCTATGATCAAATTACAATGTAACAACCCCCTCGATTGGGAGACCTCTTTATGGCGCTGAGATCAGGAGCGAGCGTTCAGATGCTGCGCGTGGCTGTCATGGTTGGTGGAACTTGTGTGGGCTCGGGTCTTGTTTTTGCCGGTGGCTTCACGCACCAGCAAGGTGCAGTCGGTCTCGGTACTTCGTTCTCAGGCGCCTCAGCAACAGCCTCTGATCCTACGACGCTGTTCTACAATCCAGCCGGTATGACAAGCTTGCCGGAAGGTCAGAATTTTTCGGCATCCGCAGTTTATATGAATCTGCGCAATAACTTCCGTGACGCGGGATCCACGGACGCTAGCGGTAAGGCTATGTCAGGCAACGATGGCGGCAATTTTGGCACGAAGGCCACGATCCCTAATCTTTACTACGTTTACAATACGGGCGCTCTAGCCTACGGGATCGGTTTCTCAGTACCCTATGCTATGCAGCTGTCTTATGATCCGACGTGGAAGGGTCGCTTCCAATTCACCAATGGTAAGTTTGTCGTGCAAGAAGTGGCACCAGCCGTTTCCTACCGTCTGAATGATCAATGGAGTTTTGGTGCATCGGTCGGCTACCAAAGCCTGTCACTCGAGCTTGGATCCAAGATCAATAACTTCAACGTCTGTTACGCCGCGGTGAAGTCCAAGGGCCAAGCTGATGCGGCGGCCGCAGCCGCCTGTGCATCACAGGCCACTGTGGAAGGTGAGTCGAAGCTTAAAGGTACGTCTAGGGCACCAGTGCTCGGCCTCGGCGTCCTCTACAAACCGGCTGCAGGCTGGAACATTGGCCTCAACTACCGCTCGCCTACTAAGCACCAGGTTAAAGGCACTGTGGAATATCAAAATACTTCCTTCGCTGTATTTACCGCAGGAAATATCCTCACCAACGGCAGCGTCGAAGGCAAATCGGTCATGCCGGGTTCCGGTAGCTTAGCTGTGGCCCATACTCACGACGCGCTCACCGTGTCGGCTGATGTTACCTACACGGCATGGTCTTCGGTCAAAGAATTGGCCTATGACTTTGCTGATAATACCCCCACCAAGATCACCTCACTCAACTGGCGTAATACTGTACGCGCCGGCGTTGGTGGTGTTTACCGTGTGACGTCACAGGTGCCTGTGCGTCTGGGCTACGCCTTTGATCAATCACCGACCCCAGATGCTGCGCACCGCGTCGCCTCGCTACCGGATTCTGATCGTCACGTGATTGGTTTAGGTGCTGGTTACGAGATGGACAAATACAAGGTCAACCTCGGCATCTCAGACGTCATCGTCAAGAATGCTCCTACCGACACCGCAGCAACTACCGGCGAAAAACTCAAGGGCGAATACCGCAACGGTAATCTCGTGAGCATCGGTGTCCAGGTGGATTACACTCTCTAACACTGTAAGAGTTTAGTGTACGATTTGACCCGCAGGCTCTGCCTGGCGGGTTTTTTTATTCGGATCGATATCAGCAGAATGAATGGCGCCACCTATATCGCCAGCATTGACGAGCCGCGCGAAAATACCGTCCTCTGCCCGAAGCTCATCGTAGGTCCCGTTCTGCACAATCCGTCCATCTTGCATGACTAAGATGCGGTCAGCGCCCAAGATTGTCGAGAGGCGATGCGCGATCACGAAAGTAGTCTTGCCGCGCCTCAGCTTGTCCATCGCTTGCTGGACGTAGCGCTCCGTTTCGTTATCAAGAGCGCTCGTTGCCTCGTCGAGAACCAGAATAGGTGCATCTTTCAGAATGGCGCGGGCGATAGCGATACGTTGACGCTCGCCGCCCGATAGAGCCAGCCCCCGCTCACCAACGACGAAGTCGTAGCCCCCCGGTCGGCTCACGATAAACTCGTGGGCGTACGCACGACGAGCGGCCTCCTCGACCTCATCACGCGTCGCATCGGGGCGGCCTACTAAGATGTTGTCGTATATTGACCGATTAAATAGACCTGGCTCCTGGAACACGGTCGCAATCGTCCGGCATAGTGTTTGTACCCCCAGCTCAGCAACATCATGAGTATCAATCGTGATGCGCCCCGTATCAGGTGTGTAAAGACGCTGCAGCAAACTCAGGCAAGTGCTCTTGCCGGCACCCGTTGGTCCAACGAGGGCAACTGTTTGTCCAGGTTCAGCGACAAAGTTCAGATCAAAAACGCCAGGCCCGATCTGATTTTGTGGACCAAATCGGTAGCTCACGCCCTGAAATTCGACGCGGCCTTGCACTGCCAGCGCCGTCGGCTTATCGGGCTGCACGTCTTCGTCACCGACGTGATCGATTAGTTGCAGCAGGTTCTTGGTGGCTGGCATCTGCGATACCATGCGATTAACAAATGAGGAAAACTGATCCAGACGATTGATCAGAAGGGTTGAGAATCCTACAAAAGTCACAACTTGACCTTGAGTCACGGTTCCTGACCGTACCAAGAGAGAACCAATGATCACTATGGTCAGCATAGCAATCATCGCTGAGAGCCGCGTGATCGTGTTAAGTACGCCCCACCAGTTAAGCACAGGGTATTGAGCGCGCAATACCTTCGTCGATTCAACCTTAAAGAGCTCAGTTTCCTTAAGAACGCGTGTAAAGCTCCGGACGATGGACACATTAGCCATGACGTCGATGAGTCTGGCCGCTAACTCCTGGTGTTTAAGCTCAACCTGGGCCTGCCTCTCGTGCGTATGACGAATCACAAACCAATTACATGATGTGTACACCAAGGCTAGCACACAAAGTGCCGTGGCCAGTCGTATGTCCAGATAAAAAGCCAGCGGCACTAGCATGACGATGCTAGCGAGGGCGATCATGTTTTCACGAAAAAACGAGAGCGTGATACTAAAGACCTGATCGCAGCCCATTTGAATGGTGCGTACAACTTTGCCGGAGCCGTTGAGCGAATGATAACGGTAGGGGAGCGAAATCGTCCGCTCGAATGCGGCCTCCATCGCTCGCAGTCTCTGCCGGTGAGCGTAGCGATCAGACACGACGGCCAGAAAGATGCTCAGAGCGGCATTGATAAAGCCGATACCCATCCACATGGCTACATAATTTATTAACTGCTGCTCCTTGGCGAGCGCGTCTATAACATCGCCAAAGAGAACGGGCTCGAGAATTTGAGCGCCGGCTATAAAGACTGCAGCGACAACGAATAGGACACTTAGTCTTCGCTCGTCAGCGCCAATCTTTAGGACGCGGGCGAATAGATGTAAAATTTGCATGATATCCGTAATGATCTAGTTAGAAGTCGACTGAATCAGATCCGCCGCCAATGCTGTCAGAGGGGCGGAATACCCACCAGTGTATCACGGATTAGCGGGTCACTTTACTGGCGAATAGGTGATGACCAGCTCCTGGCCCGACGCCGGTGCGTATGCGGTGCTCAGAACGATTTTAGAACTAGCAGCGTCAAGCGTATAGCCGCCGGTTGGGACGGCAGTACCGTTGACCGAGACTTCGATCGTCTTCGTTGCATCTAGAGGGTCACTGAGGTCGAAGGCACTCTTCCGCGTATCTGCAATAATCTTTTGGGCTAACGCAGCCAATAGCTTGGACCAATCGTCGCTGCAAAGGTCAAGGATAGTGCCTTTGGTCGCAGGATTGGCTGCAAGCTCCTGGTATTGCGTGCCGACGTTGGCAATCGAGCACTGAGCCGAGACCTTGCCTCTGGTTA
>VGTI01000102.1 GCA_016874735.1 Deltaproteobacteria bacterium | reverse complement strand
GAATCAATGGGGACAAGGAGTGAATCTAGTTATGAATCTAGTTATGAAACGAGCTTTGGATTGGAAAACATGTGTGTCGTTTAGCGTCGCTGCGAGCATGTTGTTGATGACGGCGTGTCGCGGTGGCAGCGAGCAACAGCGAGGCACCGGTGTGAAGGCAGTGATCGGCGCGTCAGAGTTGCATGCTGAGCAGGACACAAACCTCGCTCAAGTTATTGGGCGCCTTTCGTTTACCGAAGGCTCGTGTACGGCCTTTGTGACGGGGGCGCGTGAGATCACCACGGCAGCTCACTGCGTCGATGGCACGTCTGCAGCTGATCTGGGGGCGCTGCAATTCAAGACTGCCGCAGGCGTGGCAGCTAGCGTGAACGAGGTGGTCAGGATCGACCCTGTCCACGATGTGGCGGTGCTCCGGGTGGATACTAACTTTAATCATCAGATGCCTAGCCAGATGTCTGGCACCGACTCTCAGCGTGAGACGGTCAAAGTGGTTGGCTTCAGCGGTGACAGGGAGGAGCTGCTCGCTAGCGCTCCCTGCGCCTGGGAGCCTAGTGAGGAGGCTGGCGCCATGATCACTCACCTTTGTGATACGGAGCCCGGAATGTCGGGCGCACCGCTGGTCAGTGCTGATGGGCGCGTCTTAGGCGTCCATATCGGGCACCTCGGGAGCACGCAGCAGAATGTCGCTGCGGATGCGACAAGGTTCACGGTGGAGGAGCCGCAAATGTCTCTCGCAGACCAAGACACTAGCAATACCAAGGTCGATCAAGAGTGGGGACCAAGAATACGGTTACCAGAAATCAAGCTAGAGCTGCCGCCAGAGCTGCGACCCGTCAAGCTGGAGCCGCGTCACCTGGCTTGCATCTATGCGCTCAACGCTGGCCTGACGGATTCAAGCTTTTGCGGGACCTGCCTCGCAGCAGCCGGTGTGGCGACGGCTGGAGCGGCAGCTGCCGCCTGCTCCGTACCCTGCGGTATGGCCGTGGCAGACTTGGCTGCCGTGATCATTAGCTGTCAGTAATCGTGCGGTACCCTAACAATTTTGTGAGATGAGGAATTAGCGATGACACAATTTATAAGATCCTTGGTTTTAATTGTGGTTAGTGTGAGTCCCGTGCCTGCATTGGCGGCCCAATTTGGCGGCTACCTGACAACCCAGTCCGCGACGGGGGTGTCGCTCTTTGGCGAGGGGGCCCTGACGGAGGACAGCGGCAGCACTTTAGTCGCAGGTTTGGACGTTGGTGGGCGCTCTTATGTCATGAAGGGAGCTGACACCATCACGCGTCTCTTAATGAGCCCCTATATCGGCACGGAGACCCCCATCAGCCCTACCCTGTCGCTGGCCTACCGCTTGGGTATAGGAGCAAATCTGGCGGGGGATAAAACCGACTTTGGCTTCATCAGTAACAAGGTCTTTTTCAAGATGGGGCATGATTCCTTTGCCGCGCGGCGCACGCCTTCGGGCCCCATATCCGGCATGATGGCCGGTTGGGAGTTGACCATCAACGGTAAGCAGCCAGAGCTTAACGGGACGGAGCTACGACCGCTGGAAGTATCGGTCTTTTTAGGGACCGTATACTGATGTGTCCTGCGGGCCTCGCGGGGCGCCCGCGCGAGAGGTCCTAGAAAACAGCCTTTAAATCCGGTACAACTACCCAGTAACAGCAAAGGATCACATGCTATGGCTACAGTTCTCGTTACGGGTGGTGCTGGATTTATCGGCTCTGCGGTAGTGCGTAAACTACTTAACGACACGACCGACTTCGTGGTGAATGTCGATAAGTTGACGTATGCGGGCAACCTCGACTCTGTAGCCCAAGCGGCCAAAAAACACCCAGATCGTTACGCCTTTGAGCAGGTCGATATTTGCGACGGCGCGCGCGTAGCGGCGGTTTTTGCTAAGTATAAGCCGGACTATGTCATGCACTTGGCTGCAGAGTCGCACGTTGATCGTTCGATCGATGGCCCGGGGGAGTTTATCCAGACCAATATCTTCGGCACCTACACTATGCTGCAGGCAGCCCGGGCCTACTGGCAGGAACTTGGTGAGGATAAGAAGAAGGCGTTCCGCCTCCACCACATCTCGACCGATGAGGTCTACGGATCGCTGGGTGCGACGGGGCTTTTCACCGAAACCACTCCCTACAGCCCCAACTCGCCCTACTCGGCAAGTAAAGCGTCGAGTGATCATTTGGTGCGGGCGTGGAAGGAGACCTACGGTCTGCCGACCATCGTCACTAACTGCTCCAATAACTACGGGCCGTATCACTTCCCCGAGAAGTTGATTCCGCTCATGATCCTCAATGGTCTGGCGGGAAAAAATCTGCCCGTCTACGGCACCGGCGACAATATCCGGGATTGGCTCTTTGTCGAAGATCATGCCGAAGCTCTGGTGTTGGTGGCCAAGAAGGGTCGCGTCGGTGAGACCTACAACATCGGTGGCAACTGTGAGCGGACCAATCTCGATGTGGTGCACGCGATTTGCGATCTGCTCGACGAGCTAGCTCCCGACGCCAAGATTGGGCGTCGCCGTGCGCTGATCAAGTTTGTGGCGGATCGTCCTGGCCACGATAAGCGCTACGCCATCGATGCTAGCAAGATAAAGCGAGAGCTAGGATTTAGCCCTAAGGAGACCTTTGAAACCGGTCTTAAAAAGACGGTGCAGTGGTATCTCGACAACCAGCCCTGGGTTAAACGGGTGTTGGACGGTAGCTACAAGCTAGAGCGACTGGGTCTAGGTTGAGTCGGCCGCGATGCGCGCACGCACGGCCGCTCTCCTATATATCGTAGTAGGGTTATCGCTGCTGGTTTCATACGGGTTCCACCTTTGGTACCCGGTGGCCCACTTCGATGCCGATCAGGCGATCATTGGGATTATGGGTAAGGACCTTGCCACGGGGCGGTCGCTACCGTGGACCTTTTACGGCCAAAAATACATGCTGGCTGTGGAGGCGTGGGTCGCTGCCCTTAGCTTCGCCGTGTTCGGCGTATCCGTCGCTAGCCTCAAATTGCCGCTGCTCCTGCTAAACATGGTGACGGCGTTTATCTTGGTGCGACTCCTTAGACGTGACAGCGGGCTTAAGCTTTGGCAAGCGGTCCTAGCTGTAGCGCCTCTGATCGCGCCCGCGATTCCCCTTGCGACACTATCGATGGCAACGATAGGTGCCAATCCTTGGCCTCTATTTTATCTAGCTTTGATGTGGACTCTACGGGACAGGGCCGTGATCTTAGGTCTACTACTCGCACCGGCTTATTTTCAGCGCGAGTTTGTGCTTGTGGGTTTTCTTGCTCTCATTTGTACCGATGTATTTGAGACGCGATCATTCACCCTGGGTGATCGATGGCGTAGCAGGCTCGCGACATTGCTTATTGCCTTTGCTAGCTATCACGTTCTGGTGGGGCTTGGGCAATTTAACGCGGAATTTGTCGGTGTCGGGACACCTAGGCCTAAGCTGGTGTCGCTCACCCAGCTCCTTGAGAATGGCAAGTATCTATGGGGTACGCTCGCTCCCCTACTCCTTGGACTTAGTACCGGACCGACAAGCATGATCGAGCTACCGTCCGCTGTGAGTGTCGGCCCCAGTGGCTGGGCAGAGCTTAATGCAGTTCTAGTTGTGGCACTGACTGTGATGATTGGTGTCACCACTCTCGTGGCTCTGGTTAGAGGGCGCGCAAAAATCAGCGGCGATCGTCGTTTGAGTCTACCACTTTACTTGATCATAGCTGCGTGTGGTCAGCTTGCTCTTTATTTATTGTTTATCGCCAAGAATGAATCCGTACTCGCTAGGTACATACTGCTATTGCCAGCAGCGGTTGTTGGGGTTATCGCCCTGGCGATACTACTTTTACCAGAGCGGTCCAAGTCCCAATGGGCTGTGGCTGCCGTAGCATTGAGTCTCACGGGAGCTAATCTCATGCAAACGGCACGACTCTGGCACGATTACTTGCAGGATCCGCTGCATCATGAGCATAGCCGCCTGCGGCTGGCGGCTTTTTTACAGGCAAATGGCTACCGCTACGGCTGGGCCAATTACTGGGATGCCTACTATATTTCTTTTGTCAGCGACGAGGCGGTGATCCTCGCTGGTTCCGATCACAGCCGTGTCAGTCGCTATCATCGCCTCGTTAGCGAGCACGCAAGCGAGGCTGTGGTGCTTACCGCGCCAGGAGACTGCGCGGATCCGGCGGCCAAAGTGTTTGAGGGTGTGGCTGTTTGTCCCTTAGCGCAGTACCGCGGTGTGGTGCATGAGGCGGTGGGAAGGTAGCGGCTGTGATGTCTTCATATGTCTTTGGACAAACAATCGCGGATATTTAATGATTCGTTCCGTCAAAGAACGGTAGAAATACCCGCAAGACCAAGACGGATCAGAAATGAATGCCCCAAGTCAGAGACTCGGTAGGACGCGCGCAGGCAAAGTTATCTTGCAACCCTGGATAATCGACGAAAAAAGTCTAACTGGCTTTAGCGCGGGCTACACGGATTCGGATCACTTTGATGCCCATTCTGTGTGTGAATATTTGATTAGTTGGGAATTACTTCGGATTGGGACATCATCACAGCTAATTAACAAGTATCAGCGCATGTCTCGTTTTTACGATGGGAAGTTAACAAGAGCTGGTCGGGATCTCGAAATGGAAAGACTAAGATTAACTACGATTCTTGATGTAATCCAGCACGGCAAGCGCCTCGCTGATCGTATCTTCATCGATCACAGGTAGCTCCGGATCAAGCAAGTCGTTAAGTGCTATTGAGGGATCATTATCACCGTTTGCAAGGGCAAAAGATTTGGCATGTGGCACGAGTTTATTTTTGTAATGACCTTCACCTAGGTAGCTCACTATGTGATATCGAGCGTTTGACTGACAGAACTCAACGAGCTCGGATAGATCCGCCGGTCGGAAAATTCCCGATAAATTATTGAGCGGGAAGCCAAGCTTAGAAAGCTCATAGTAGTTCTCGATAAGACCCACTCTTTGGCGAAAATCATCGTGATTAACGAGAAGGAGTGTGCGGTCCACTTGAAACCTAGCAACCATATCAAGCTCCGTAGATCAGGCGTTGAACTTGGTATCGGAGATTCGATCAGCCACCTTGAAAGGGGGCGGCAGGTTAGACTTGAGGAGTTTGCATGTTGCGGCATTATTATGCTTAGTGTTGGACTGTTACAGCCACCACCTAAGTAAGGTAACCTCATTTACGGTGGAGCCTCTTGTGCGCTCTGACTGCGAGATATCTCCTCCATAATCTCCCTGGCGTCCTGTAACTCCGGTAGGTAGGCACAGGCCGCAGCCACAGCTGCGCTCGTGGGGTCTGCAAAATATCCTAACCACGCCCCGAGAATCATGTCGTCCAGTGGCAGTGCTTTGGCTAGCCATAGGCGGCTTGCCTTCGTGATTTCGAGAAACTTGATTTGCACCTGACCGGCAAGCTCCTCAAGCACCGCAGGCCCGGCGTCATCTTGGTGTAGCGAAAAGCTCACCTCGAACTCATGCGGCCGCTCAGGAAAGAGATCATTCGAGACGAGAAATATAGCGATCGCAGGTCGCCGCCTTTGGGCTGACGCGCCTCGAAGTTTGTGTGCAGCCGTCAACCAGCTTGAAGCTAGGTAAAGTGCGTGCTTTGGTGAGTCGGAGGTGGGCACCACCTGCAACTTCACATCAACCGCGGCACCGTCGGCAAGTGTCAGACAAATATCTAACTCGTGTCCGCGCTCGTTAAAGAGGTGGCGCGGGATTTTTGGGATCGAAACAGTTGCGGTGACGATGGGTGCAATGGGCTTTAATGCCGCGCCTAAAAACCCAATGAGCGCGGTTTGGCCATGATCCCTAGCAAAGAGCTCGCTCATCACGAGGTCAATAAATGGCGCGTGTGGAACCTCGTTGTCGTGATTTCTATGAGACGGGGGTTGAACCATGGCGAGAGTCCTGTGCGGTGAACCGAGCGGTAGTGCTCGTGACGCTGCACAGGATTGACGATGGCGAACCTAAAGTCGAACGACATGAGGCGATAAGCGCGTCATGTCCGCGGTCGCTAGATCATCAACGCTTCATCATCAAGGCTAAAGCCTCTTGCCAAGTCGCCGGCATGATGCCGTAATTATCAGCGAGTTTAGCGAGCGATAGCCGCGAATTCTTGGGGCGCCGCGCCGGCGTCGGATAGGCCTCGGTGGCGATGGCGTCGACGTCTTTGACCTTGAGTTCGGTGCCTTGAAGCCTGGCGATTCTAAAGATCTCGATGGCAAACTCGTACCAGCTGGCAAACCCGGAGTTTGTCACGTGGTAGATGCCGCCACGATCTGCGAGTGGGGCAAAGCCGTGCTTACGACTGCGCACGGAGGCAAGCATCATCGCCGTAATGTCGGCCAGCGTCCTTGCCGAGGTGGGCGAGCCGATTTGATCGCTGATGATCTTGAGCGTCTCGCGCTCACTGCCGAGCTTGAGCATGGTCTTAACGAAGTTGTGGCCGTGGATGCCAAAGACCCACGATGTTCTTAGAATTAGATGCGGCACGCCCGAGGCGACGATGGCCTCGTCACCGGCGAGCTTGGATTTGCCGTACACGTTGATTGGTCCAACGGGACTCAGCTCCGTGTGGGGCTCGGTGCCGACACCAGGGTAAACATAGTCGGTCGAATAATGCACCATCGCTGCGCCATACTGTTTGGCGCACGCTGCCAAGATTTCAGGAGCCTTGGCATTCACGGCAAAGGCTGTCGCCTCGTCTTGCTCCGCCTTGTCGACCGCAGTGTAGGCGGCGGGACTGACGATGAGACTAGGCCGCACCGCGGCACATACCTGCCTAATGGAATCGGGATCAGTGAGGTCCATCTCGAGCGCCTGAGCACCGAAGCGCTCGCCCCTAGCCACCGTAGGTACCACCTTACCTAGATGCTGAAGGCAGTTATAAAGCTCGCCCCCGACCTGTCCGGTGACACCTGTAAGGAGGATAGATGGACTGGACTGAGGCATAGTGGTCTTCCCGTGCGGCAGTTTACTGATGAGGGTCATTTTAGGGAAGGCCGGTGGATTTGGGCACTATTTTTTGCCGTTTGTCTTGGTGGTGGTCTTGATAGGTGCTGATGGGGGCCCTGGAATAAGGTCCTGTTTATCCCGTGTGCCTACTTCGACCTCATCGCCCTTTCCTTAGCCACCTCTGCCTCAGTAAGGCCCGTGAGTTCTGCGAGGCGCGCATTGGACAAGGCACTTGTGACAGCATCACTCAGTAACTTTTTGAGTAAGAATAGGCTTTGCTCCGCCCTGCCCTCTTTCTTGGCATTAGCCATTATGGAGTCCATATCAAGCCTGGCTTTTTCTCTGAGGCGTGCAATTTCACGGGCCTCGTCCTCGGCAGATAGGTCCTCTAGTGCGTCTTTGGCATCTTTGAGCTCAGGCATGGACATACAGGCCTCCTTGACAATCTGGCTATTGGGAGCGGCCAGAAACGCGAGCCATGCACCTAGAGTTACATCATCGGGTGAAAGTTGTCTCTCCTGCC
>VGTI01000101.1 GCA_016874735.1 Deltaproteobacteria bacterium | reverse complement strand
CTTAGGGGCGGTCTGCCTAAACTTGGCAATCCACCGACATTGGATAAAGCATTGACTATGGCCTTCGAAAATCGGCTGGAGCGTAAGCAGGCGGCACTAGGGGTGGTCCTGGCAGAGTATGGGAAAAAGTTCGCCTACACGAATTTCGTGCCAAGTGTGAATGCATTCGCTAAATCTGAGCGCACAATAGGTCAATTGCCATTGGGTGCTCAGGCTTTTCAGCACACTTACGGCATCACGGCGAGTTGGGATTTATGGTCGAATGGCTCGTCAACTTTTGCCGTACGTGAAGCGGCCCAAAATGCTGCGGCCGCAGAAGAAGGGCGTCGTAGTGTCGACAACATGATACGTCTCGATGTGCAACAGGCGGCCGCTGCCTTTGCAGCTGCTGAGGAATCGCTTACAGCCGCTAATCAGGCCGTGGCACAAGCAGAGGAAGTTTATCGCATCCAAGCTGTTCGGTTTAAGACAGGAGCGATTCTTAGCTCCGAATTACTCTTAGCGCAAAATGCGCGCGACGCGGCACAAGTACGTCTAGCCACGGCTGAGACGGATCTAGTCTTGTCAAACCTGAAAACCCAGAAGGCACTCGGATCCGAGTTGCCGCAATTATAGGAAGGATCAGTCATGAGGCAACTTTTCGTAGTTTATACTCTGACAACATCGGTGCTACTGATGCAGGCATGTACAAAGTCTGGTGGTGGCAAGGCTTCATTGCCGCCTAAGGGCGAGGTGGCTGCCGTTGTGACCCCTCCTGCTCCCCCTTCACCTGCTGAGCCCGCAGCTGCACCAGTGGCAGAGCCCGCAGCCGCACCAGTGGCAGAGCCCGCAGCAGCGCCAGTAGCGGAGCCAGCCGGCTCCCAGGCTGAGCCAGGCACAACGGTTGCGAAACCGACTCCGGGCACAGTTGCGCCGCAAGGCAGCAGTGGCGCCATCGACTACCGCTTGACTGGTCAAGTGTCGGCGCTGCGACGCTCCCAGCTGACGTTCCGCGTTGCAGGATTTATCAGCTCTGTTCTCCTCAAGCCAGGCACTAGGGCTAAACAAGGTGAGGTGATTGCGACCCTGGACGATCGTGATTTCCAGCTGCGCCTTGAACTTGCTAAGGCTCGTCGCGATAGTGCCGCTGTACAAGCGGCAACGGCTGAGAAGGAGTATCAGCGGGAGCAAGAACTAAAAAAAGCCAACGCATCTACCGCGAGTAGTTTTGACCGTATCAAATCCAGTTATGATGTATCCCGGGTAGCCCTGCGTCTTGCTCAACTCGATTTAGAGCAGGCCGAGTTGGCGTTTAAAGATACTAAGCTGACCGCTCCCTACGACTGTGTAGTTTCGACGCAGTTCAAGTTTGATGGCGAGTCCGTGCAGATGGCGCCACCATCGCCAGTAGTTGAGGTTTACGACACAGCCGAGCCTGAGGTGACTCTGTCAGCACCCGAGCGTCTGATGGGCCAGATCCAAAGTGGGACCAGACTTAAGCTTACCATTCCATCGGCGGGATTTGCCGGAGCTGGTGAGGTTCTGAGGATCGTACCCGTGATCAACGAAAGATCGCGTACCTTCCAAGTCACGGCAAAGTTCTCTTCTTACGATGCCAAAGTGGTACCAGGATCCTACGCCGAGGCGTCGATAGAATAATAGTTAGAATAATTTGTAGCAGCTATGAATCCCTAAATTTCTGGGAACAACTCAGCTTTATAGAGGTGTCCAATGGTCCTCTCGGAAGTGTCCATACGTCGACCGGTGTTTGCCACCATGCTCAACCTCGTGTTGGTGGTGTTCGGTCTTTTTTCCTTGCCTCGCTTACCGGTGGATCAGTTTCCTGAAGTTGATTTTCCGGTGGTGACGGTGTCGGTGGTCTACCCAGGCGCCGACCCCACGTCGGTCGAACAGCGGGTGCTGAAGCCGCTCGAGGATGCTGTAAACGGTCTCTCGGGTCTCGAAAAACTATCGTCGGTGGCCTACCCAAGTCTCGGGACCGTGGTGCTCCAGTTTAAGCTCGAGAAAAAAGTAGACCAAGCGGCTCAGGAAGTACGCGACAAAGTGTTTGCCGCCACGGCCAAGCTGCCGCCAGAGGCTAAGACTCCCGTGGTTCAAAAGCTCGACATCGGTGGAGCTCCCATTCTCAATATCGCTATGACTGGCGACAATATCGACTACGGCAAACTCTCGCAGGTAGCCAAAGATACCGTACTCCCAGCCTTGCAGCGCGTACCTGGAGTGGCACAAGTCCAGACTGCGGGGATTAGACCGCGCGAGGTGCAGGTCTATGTTAATCGGGATAAGCTCGCAAGTTTTGGGCTAACGCCGGCCGACATCATTCAATCTATCCAACAAGAGAACGCTGACGTGCCCGCTGGCAAAGTGCAGGATCCCAAAAATTACCTTTCCCTGCGCGTCAAAAATCGGGTGGCAAACGGTGCCGCCCTAGCCGCACTGCCAGTCATTGGTTCGACGCAACGTGGCCTCACCATCAGCGACGTGGCAGACGTTAAAGACATCATTGCCGAGGAGGATACGGCTAGTTTTGTCGATAGAAACCCGACGATACTTTTGAGTATCCAAAAACAAGCTGGCACCAGTACCAATACGGTTGCTGACGAAACCCGGGTAGTACTGGCCAAATTAGGTTCGCAGATTCCCGCCGGCGTAAAGCTGGAGGTGGTAACCGATAACTCCAAGTACATCAAGGGCTCGATCGATGCGGTAAAGTTGGACTTAGTCCTCGGTGCTCTTTTAGCCACGGTGATCGTGCTCATTTTCCTGCGCGACATGCGCATTACGATCATTAGTGCTTTGGCTTTACCGACGGCCGTCATTGCGACTTTTGCTTTTCTTGATTACATGAAATTTACCCTCAACATCATGTCGACACTTGGCCTATCGCTGTCGATCGGTCTTCTTATCGACGATGCCATTATTGTGATTGAAAACATTGCAAGGCACTTGTCCATGGGCAAGAGTGGGCCACAAGCTGCCAACGACGCCACAGCAGAGATCGGACTTGCCGTGCTTGCCACTACGCTGACGATCTGTGCGGTGTTTGTTCCGGTTGCTTTTATGGAGGGCATCATCGGTAGATTCTTTTTCCAATTCGGTCTGACGATCACCTTTGCTGTAGCGATCTCACTGTTCGTCGCCTTCACTCTGACGCCGATGCTGGCATCACGGTGGCTCAAAGAGGGCGCGGGCGAACACCATAAACCTGAGGGTGGCCTAGCCCTTAAAGCGTGGGAATTCATCGAGAGCGGATTGGGCGCCATCGATCGTTCTTACCGTTCCGCACTTATCTGGTGTTTGGACCACCGGGCGATCACGTTGGGCGCGGGATTTGCCACCTTTGTGCTCAGCATGGTGCTGCTAAAATTCGTGCCGGTTGCTTTCTTCCCCATTGAAGATAAGAGTGAATTCAGCATCAACTACACATTGGCTGAAGGTACGACCATCAGCGAGACCAAAACTAAATCCTTGGAACTAGTCGATGCTGTGAAAGCCTATCCCGGCGTCTCTCGTGTGGTAACGGCGATTGCTGCAGGATCAGAAAAAAAACCAAATAAAGCCGTGCTCAATGTGCAGCTTGTACCTAAGGATGAGCGGACCTTCTCGCAGTTTGAATTCATGGGGCGTATGCGCGAGGAATTACTGCCACGCTATGCCGTCAAGGGCGCTGAACTCGATGTTAGTGAGACCGGTGGAGCAGGCGGCGGTAAAGCTCAGCCGATCCAATATATCTTCAAATCAGACCGGTATGATGACCTCGCCGTCTTTACTGATAAAGTCGCCGACTTCTTGCGCCGTGAAGTGCCGGGCACGGTCGACGTAAGCACAAGTAAAGCAAAAGATCAGCGCGAGTTTAGGATCGAAGTGGATCCAGCGCGGGCGGCTGATGTCGGTGTCTCTGCAGCACAAATTGGTATGATTGTGCGCTCACTATTCGAGGGTGACAAGGTCTCTGAAATTGACGATCAGGGCAGCTCATTTGACGTGCGTCTACGCATTGCTGATCAGGACAGACTCACCGCTGAGGATTTAGGTAGTGTGACAATGATCAGTCGTCAGGGTCAGCAGCTGACTCTAGGCTCTATTGCGCGGATCATCCCATCGGTAGCGCCATCGGCCATATCCCGGTTTGACGGTTTGAGGCAGATCACCGTGCTTTCTAACTTCACGGGCAAGGACTTAAACGGCGCAGTTAGTAAGCTCAATGATTACCTAAAAACCAATATGCCAGCCACCATCACGTATACGCTCTCCGGTCAAGCCGACATCATGAAGTCGGCAATTACAGCGATGCTAAAGGCGCTTGGTTTAGCGGTGCTTTTGGTCTTTATGATTCTCTGTGCGCAGTACGAGCGCTACCTGGCGCCGCTGGTAATCATGGCGGCCTTGCCACTGTCTCTTACCGGGGCATTCGGTTCACTGCTGCTCACGGGGCAAGTCATGTCAGTGTATACGATGATCGGTATCATTTTGCTGATGGGAATTGTGACGAAAAACGGCATTTTGCTCATCGACTTTACGATGCAAAAAATTAGTGAAGGGCTCGACGTCAAGTCGGCGTTGTTGGAAGCTGGTCCTATACGTTTACGTCCTATTCTCATGACCACGTTTGCCGCTGGTGGTGGGATGATTCCCATTGCCATTGGCCACGGTACGGGTGGTGAAGCCCGGTCCCCTATGGGTGTCGCTGTCATCGGTGGTCTCTTGATGTCGACCTTGCTTACTCTAGTCGTTGTTCCTTGCGCCTTTAGTGCTATGGAAGGCGCGCGGACGCGCTGGCACCGCTGGCGAAGTCGTGCTACCGCCACTACGTCAGTGGTAGGCAAAACTCTCCCGAGGAGCGCAGGGGGAGGGAGCCTCCCCCTGCGTTAGATTAATGACTGAATAATCAAGACACTGGATACCAGTTTGGGTACAAAGTCCCAGCTTACATATTCTGCAGTAAGCCCAGAGCAATATTCGGCTGCTGGTTCGCCTGAGCCAGGACCGAGGTACCTGCTTGCTGCAGGATCTTGGCCTTGGTGTACTCGGCGGTTTCGGCCGCGAAGTCTGTATCGCGGATCCGGCTGCGCGCAGTATCCAAGTTCTCGACCGTCACACCCAAGTTGGAGATTGCAGATGTCATGCGATTCTGCACAGCGCCAAGATAGGCTCGATATTCGTTGACCGTGGTGATTGCCTCGTCAAGGCGACCGATACTCAATTGAGCATCACGCTTCTCGGAGATACCAGTCAGGTCTTCGCCTGCCATGGTCTTGTTGATGTTCAGAGAATTGTCCCCGGTCGAGAATGCATTCAGGGACTGCAAGTCTAGCCTGATGATGTTGACCGGGTTGCCTGCCTCAAGTGAGTCAGACTGGCGGTAGTAATCCTTGCCGATCTGGATCTCAAGTGGGAAGGCGTTTTCGCCCTCGTGCATGTCGTCAGCAATCGCTGTCTTGCCGACTAGCAGGCGTGTACCGTTAAACTCTGTCGAGTTGGCGATACGGTCAATCTCCGCCTTAAGCGCTTGGTATTCCTTATCGAGGAATCCTCGCTCACGAGTGCCGATCGTGTCGGATGCTGATTGAACCGCGAGTTCACGCAGGCGTACCAGCATGTTCGTGGTTTCCATCAAGCCGCCTTCAGCGGTCTGGAGCACCGAGACGCCGTCGAGGGCGTTTCGTTTCGCCTGATTCAGAGAGCGCACGTCAGCGCGCAAGTTCTCTGAGATTGCCAGGCCGGCTGCGTCGTCGGCAGCCTTATTGATGCGTTCGCCAGACGCTAATTTCGCGGCGGAGTTCGACAGACTATCCGTCGAGCTGCCGAGTCGGCGTTGCGCATTCAATGACGCAATGTTTGTGCGGATTCGCATACCCATAATCGTGACCTCCTGTCATTAATCTATTAGAGCGACATCATGTGCTCCTTAGTGCTCATCGTCGGTTGCCGGGCAAAGTTTAGCTCAATGACCCTGCGTTTTTTGCAACACCCTGAAATAATTGGTCTTAAAAAATTTTCAGCGTCGGCGTTTTCTGCCTAGCTCGGTGGCTGCATGGCCATGGGGCGGTCGTTAGCGATTTGCGGCGTAGTGAAGAAAGGCCTCAACAAGTCCATGTCCAAAGCTTAATTCACGGGCGTGAACATCCTGGGGCAGTTGGTGTTGACGCAAAAAAGCTAGAGTGGCCTCGGGGTGAGGCTGGAGGGTCCAAATGGGAAGTCGCTTATGCGAGAGACCGTCTATCGCCACGGCATCGCTCACCGCGATCACCTGCATGTCAGGCGGTACACGGGTCACAGCTTCGTTATGGGACACCATCAATTTGCCCTTGGCGGCTGGCCAAGGACCAGAGGCGATCATATCCAAAGTACGGCTACCCAGAAGTTTACGTTGGTCGGAGTACACATAATCGACCGTACCGCCGTACATAAATGCGAGCATTTGATGACCGTAACAAATACCTAGCGTCGGCACGCCGCGCTCAAGGTGCGGACGGAGCCAAGCCTCTAGCGCGAGCTGCCACGGCAGACGCTCATTGACACTTGAGGCACTGCCCAAGATAACCAGACCCTTCATGGTGACAGGGTCTTCTGCCTGGAGAGACTCAAGGCCGAACATCGCAGGCAGATGATAAGACATTGCCAACTTAGTTGTGCGCACCATGTTATTGAAAGCGTCCAGCTCTGGTGTCGCACGCGCTGGATCGATGACGACGATCATTTATGAGATGACTGCGGTGCGGCTTGAGGATAGACGTGCGCATCTTTACCGGAAAGTTGCGGAATCGTCTTTTGCGATAACTTATCTTCAAACGCACAGGTCGTTACTAATTCATCACCGAGCGTGGATGTCTTGATGAGGTTCTCTTCCCGCGCCAGTTTAACCGGCGGGTGATTGTCTGCGGCGTAGACCGTGATATCGCAGTAAGGGCACTTGACCTCAACCTTAGCCTGAGGGGTCGCCTCATCATCAAAGGTGATGTGGAAGCGACGCGCGCACACGGTATTATCGACCAGTAGTTTCTTGTAAGACATCACTCACCTTAATAACGTTGAGATATGGTAGTGGGTGGGTCGCAAACCCGCCAAATGATAGTACCTCTAAAGTCCCTCAGTCTAGGTCAACTCGCGCGTCAAGACTAGTCCCTAACGAAATGGCAGGTGTAACCACCAGGATTTTTGACCAGATATTTTTGATGATATTCCTCTGCCGTGTAAAAGGCACTGGCCTTGGCGATCTCGGTGACCACTGGCTTGGGCCACTTGCCAGAGGCATCAACTTTGGCCTTAACGGCCTCGGCCGTTTGGCGCTGGGCGTCGTCATGGAAAAAAATGGCGGACCGATACTGCGTGCCGCGATCGTTGCCCTGGCGATTCAGTGTCGTCGGATCATGCAGACGGAAGAAAAAGAGCAGCAAATCCTGATAGCTTAATCGACTGGGGTCAAAAATGATTTCGATAGCTTCGGCGTGTCCGGTACTGCCGGTCTTGACGTCCTCATAACGAGGGTTCGCCGTGTGGCCTCCGGTA
>VGTI01000100.1 GCA_016874735.1 Deltaproteobacteria bacterium | reverse complement strand
TCTTACCGAGGCTAATCCTGAGCGACCTACCATTAAGTTTAAATCCTTTGCCTGGCTCATCGTAGAGTAGGGAGAAAGGCTTGACCTTGTGACTGCGGAACGACGGCCAGCCCGTGGGCTTGCCTTTGCGTTTGCGCTTACACGATTTTTGGTAGTCCTGAATGACTCGACTAAGTCGCAAGGCTGCATTCTTGAGGGGAGAACTATGCACGGACTTAAGGAATGGATGCGTCCTTTTCATGTCCGGGACAAGGTTGCGTAGGCCTCGCTCGGCGTAAAGAATCTTGCCTGCGTCTTTATCTTGCGTCGCGACATAACTATCACGCAGCTCATTAGCCCTTTGAAGCAGCTGGTTATAGAGCCAATTGCAGATCTTCATTTGACCCTCGATGATCTGCTCGTCTTCGGGACTAAGATCTAAAGCTAATTTAATCGCGCATTCCACAGGCGACACCTCAACCCAAGGAAGGGTGAGAGTAATGAGAGCATGTTTCTCATGCAACAACAAATTACTGGTTAGTTGCAGATATCCGTCACCGACACGGCGCGTTTGTTTTTGTGTGTACGCTTGCCATACAGACGAGAGCTAAAGACTGTGATGATTTCAAGAACGTCACGAGTCAACGTCTCCTCGTCACTAAGTGACCCAGCGTCGTCTATAACTTCCACCCTAGTGCCGCAGTAAGAGCAAAGGTAAAAAATGATCTCAGCTCCGAATCGCAGCAATCGGTCCTTGTGGGTGAGAATCAGACGGTCAACGCGGCCACCGAGAATCAAGTGAATCAGTTTTTTAGACCGCGCTTTTTGTAGTTTAGACCGCTACCCAAGTCGTCGATGACCTCGTAGTTTTTTGTCTCTCGAGAGCAGTAGTCATCAAGGCGTTGCCTTTGACGGTCTAAGTCCTCCTTTTGGTCGGAGGACGACACGCGAGCGTAAGCGGCCGTGATACGCGAGGTAGCATCCGCAATAAGGCCAAAACTGTCTTGCAGAACTCGTAGCGAGTAGCGACGATGTCCACCCGGCGTCCGATATGCCGCCGCGATTGTGCCCTCTTGCTCCCACCGGCTCAGCGTTGAAATGGATGTGCCAAGTGCCTGACTTGCTTGACCAATTGACAGACACATAGGTGATACCTCCCAGTGTCCTATCGGCATGGAAGGCGTATGCTATTGAATGAGTAGATTTAGGTAAAGATTTGGCTAGCTGTCGTCAGCCCCCGCATACGATGGGGGAATTCGTCTTTTACCAACAATTAAGTGGATCAGTTTTCAAACTTTGTGCTCATGTCACTCCCCATTCGGCCTGTGTGCTGCTAGCTTCGTTTGCTCTTAGAGTGCGTCCGTATTTCGTTGGGGTAGGGAAATGATTTGAGATGCTGCGGTCTTAAAGTTAGTCGTCAATGAAGCGATTAAAGACAGTCCTGTGATTTCAGGGCTGAAGAGTGATGTGTCAGTCATTAAAGATAAATTAGGTGACCATGGTATAGCCATAGGCGCGATACAAGGTGACATCCGCGCTCTCCGCAGTGGTTACAACCAGCTGAATCACGAAGTGACGGTGCTCAAGCAAGATGTTGCTGTCCTTAAGCAAGACGTGGCCATACTCAAGCAGGACGTAGCCGTTCTAAAGACGGACATGGTCTTTGTCAAAGAGCAGCTCACATACCTGGGAGTCTCGATGGAGGAGTTGAAGCATCAGATGCATCTCGTCCTCGACGCCTTGCGGCCAGCGAAAGAGCGTGCAGCGCAGGTGGATCAGGTCTTTTCTAAGGTCGATGACCATGAGTATCGGCTAGATGCAGTGGAGCCGGTAATCAAAGAAACTAATTTTTGACACTAATTTTTGCGCTGGCAGTTTGTGCCCACATAGCTCTGAATTTTCGGATCATAGTGAGGGCAGGTAGTGTGTAAGACTCAGTAGAGGTGAGCCACAGGAGTAGCGTTAAGTAAAGCACCTCCGGTGTTTCCATGAGAGTAGTAAGGCTGTCGATGTCATCCCACTTAGCCATTTTAATCGCGACCATCATGACGATTGCCAGTAGGAGGCTAGATAATCTTGTAAATATGCCGAGCATGATAAAAATCCCACCTACGAGCTCGATACCTGCGACACCTGGGCCTTGCCACTGGGCGAATGGGATATTGAGCGACTCAAAATAACTGACAACAGCTCCCAGATTTTGGAATTTCGCCCAGCCCGAAGTGCAAAATAGCCAGCCCATCAGGAGTCTGGTTGTGACCTCTGCAATTGGCGATATGGCTTTGCTGATCATTTTTGGCATCTCTTACAATAGATAATTCCCATGCTGAGCCAGTCATGAATAGTCGCGGCAAGCTCAGTCGAGCTGGCGTCGTCATGTTGCAGCTGTTGCGTTAAATCCGCCAAAGTTGGTTCTTCTTTGATGATCTGCAAAAGCTGCAACGCGCCTTGACTTAGTGTTTTGAAATGGGGCGTCTCATGGAGTCGATAGGATAAAAAATAACCAGAGCCCAGCTGTCCTACATGTGATGCTGGGTGCAGTGCCAGTTGATAGAGCGTGCCACCCTCAATCTCATTAAGCTCAACTGCGTCCTCGGGTTCTCTCCCTTGCAAGCTGAGTATCGACAACCACTCTCTTAGTGCTAATTCTCCGACCTGTGGGTGCAGCTGCGCAATAAATGGTGGGAATTTGGCGCTATACTCCGCCAGGTTCCGGTAGGTTGATGGATATGTGTCGATGAACTTGTCCACGACCTTAGCCATGGCCTCAGAGCCTAAAACGGCGGCGCACTCGTTGAAATCATCCTCCAGTGACTCTGTGAGTCGGATGCGGTAGGCATCTTGGTATATCGCCAGCCGTTGCTTGGTGGTGACGGGTGGCTTTAGCACAATCAAGGGAACCAAGGCTTCAGCTGCCACTTTGCCCAGGACTGCGTCCTGAAAAGCGGTCTGCATAGCGACGAAATTAAGTGATTTTTGCATGGATATCTCGAATCGTTGCGAGCTCGCGTTCCATCTCTGACCACGTGGGGATATTACCGTCACGCTCGATCATGACGCTGCCGGCTCCAAATTGTGCCACATACCACCGGAATAGATCCCATACCTCAGCGCATATTGCTGCATCATGAGTATCGATGAGATAAGCATCTTTAACGCTGTGACCGGCTAAATGTATCTGATCGATCCGATCTTTGGGTAACATGCGTAAATAGGCTTTGGGATCAAATTGATGATTTACTGAACTCACGTAAACGTTATTAATGTCTAAAAGAATATTGCAATCAGACCGTCTCACAACTTCGATGAGGAACTCCGGCTCCGACATGGCAGCGTGCTTGAACTCCACGTAGCTCGATGGGTTTTCTAGGGCTATTTGGCATCCGAGGAAGTTCTGCATCTGATCGATTTTGCGGACGATGTTTTCTAAACACTCTTCGGTGTAGGGGAGTGGTAATAAGTCGTGAGTGTTGGTGCCGTTGACCCCAGTCCAAGCCAAATGATCAGATACTGAGCATGGCTGGATGATGTCGACCAGTTTTTTTAAGCTTTGCAAATAGGTTACGTCGAGAGCATCTGCAGATCCCAGATTGGCGGACACACCATGTAGGGCTACTGGGCACTGATCCCTGATTTGTAGCAGTGTGGCGATCCCACGGCGAAAATCACCATCTGCCCACGGCATAAAGTTTTCTGAAATGACCTCTACCCACGATACGGATGACGGTGGAGCACGAAGGAAGGTGTCATGATGGGGTGGCCTAAGGCCAACCCCAATGCCGCGGTTTTTAGGCCGTGAACTCATTATTTGCCCGTAGCATCGCTGCTGTCTTTAGCCTCGCCGCAGCCGTTTTTGCACGAGTTCTTGTCGGATTTAGCGCTCTTCTTCTTTTTCATGTCTTTACCATGGCAGGAGTTCTTGTCTTTGCTCTCGCAGCCGTTTTTGTCGCCGCTCTCTTGCGCCGTCTTGCCGCTTGCGTTGCCATCGGCAGCTTTTGCCGCCTGGGCACTGATGAGTCCAGAAGTGATGGCGGTGGTGAGCAGTGCAGCTAATTTGGTGTTCATGTTTTTTCCCTTTGGTGATGAATGTTAATCGTCTCTATGGTTTTCACCATCGCAACAGTTTATTTGCGACAGTGGTAGCAATCATACTAACTACGATGACTGGCCCGGCATGGTACAAGATTAGATGAGAAGGCATTTGCTCGGGGCAGTGCATAGTCAGCCCAAGGCAGCCGATGGCCCATCCCGCGATTCCAGAATAAAATCCCGTCCACAGTGGCCTGGTGGATGCTAGGGACCTTAGTGTCAGGAGCAGAGCAGTCAGAAACGGGACGGACAGAGCAATCATCGATTGGCTGCATTTGATGCCGAATCGGTCGACGGATCCCTCGCCCCAGCCCCAGTCCCATCCCTGGACGCGATCAAAATATCCCGCGGCGAACACTGCGATGAGCAGAAGACCGGCGATCGCAAGTGTAGGACGAACGGCACGCGAGGGATTCCAAGCTGGACGCGAAGAGGCCAGGCTTTGATAAGCCGCCATGCCAGCGATCAGGATCAAAAGTACAACAGCAATTGCAAAACTTGTGAGTTCCGTGCGAGAGTGAAAATCTCCCCCCCAGCCCATACCTCCGGAGCCGATGGCCATAGCGAGTGCTGCCGCCGTCAGTGTCCACCACGTGGCTGCCTTTCCCGGGGGCATGGCCTCTTTTGCACCACCACCCTGATTGACCAGAGTCTCAATCAACTGGTCCGTTGATCCAGCTTCGCGTTGTGATTTTTGCTCTTGGTGGTTCATGAGTCTTTACTGGTCATCCAAATTTTGTTGAGCGTCTTCAAACTGCGATGGATACTCACTTTAACTGCTGACGGCGACATAGCGAGCGCCTCTGCGGCTTCCTCGACGGAGTGCCCCTCCATCCTGACTAGTTCCACAGCGCGGCGCGCTGGCTCTGAAAGTTCTGCAAGCAACTTGTCCAGTTCCGCTTTGATCCCGTCATCTGCCAGTGGTTCTTTGGACGGTAAGGAATCCACGTCAGTCGTGGCGTGGCGCCCGCTCCGTTTTCGTTCCCTCCGTCCAAAGTCAATCAATTTGTAGCGGGCTATCGTATATACCCACGATAGCAAGGGTAGCTCAGAATCGTAGGTGTGACGCTTTTGATGGATGGCGGTCAGAATGTCTTGCACGACGTCCTCTGCTGCTGATTTGTCTCGTTTTCCCATCCGCATTAAAAATCCTTGTGCGTACACCAATAAGATGACCCTGAGGGACTTAAGTAGCTCGCGATATGCTTGCTCATCTCCTGCAAGACTGCGTCGCATAAGAGCGGCAAAAAACTGTTCTCGGCTGTCTACGCTTTTGGTCATGCTTTTGTGCTCTAGATGGTATTTGATTTATTGTTTCTTGTGATGACCCATCTAGATTTTACATGACTCCGTAAATCTTATGAAATTTGCTCGCCGGCACCTCTATTTGCTTGGTGCCGTTCATTATTTGCCAAGGCGTTTACGGTAGATGTCCACAGTCTTTGCGTAGTCGTATTCATTAAACTTAGCATGGCACGACACACAGACTCCTTGACGCGGGGCAACCGATGCGTCGTATGTTAAACGTCCGTTGACTAATGTCGCTACGGCGTAACTCCAGTTGGCGTGCTCTAGATCGTAGCCAGTTTTTTCTTTCTTCATGAAGTAGACTCTCGTAACGTCCGTAGTCACGTTAGAGGTCTCAGCTGGGACGACAGCTTTAGCTAATACGGCACCTTCGGGTAGAGGGAATGGATTGCTCGCCGTGGCCGCATGCATAGCAGCTCTGTCGTTGAGGTAAGAGTGCACCCAGATGCCACCGTGACCGTCACTTTTGAGCGCTTTGTCGCCACTGAGTACAGGTGTCCAGCTTGCATATGCAGTCAGCCAAGCGGTGTCAAACATGCCGGCTTTTAGTCCGCCGGCTGTCATCGGCGTTTCGGCGTTGGGTGCTTTGCCAGTGTCGCCGGATTGATTGCCGCCGCATGCCGTCGTGATGCTGATCAATGCCGCGTTAATCAATATAAACATAGATAATTTAGACTTGGGGTTTGACATGAGTGCTTCCTTTGAGTCAGGTGGTTGAAAGTCGGTGTGTTGCTGTCTCACCTGTAAGTTCGTTGGTGGAGGCACAAAGGTTACAGGCGGCCATCGATTTTTTTGTGATAGTTGTAAGGCGCTGAAAAATTTGGGGTTTGAGGGAAGTGCCGGGGGGTGTTCGGGCTACGCGGAAAATATCTCATTCAAGGCATCGCGCCAGTTCAAGTAAATAATTCCGTCCTTAGTGCTGCGAATTTCGTCTTGCGACACCACCATCATCACAGGATCTTCGAAGTCATCTCTAAATCCAGTGAGATGGCGCGCATGAGTGATGTTTTGCATCGAGCTTGACTTAATCTCCATCAGGATCGTGGCCTGACCTGGTCTCTCGATGATCAAATCGATTTCGGCTCCAGCTTTGGTAGTCAAGTAGGAGAATCGGTAACCGAGCTCTAAATATTGATTGAGCTTGATGCACTCCATGACAAAGAATTGCTCAAAAAGGTGACCAAACTCACCCGTTGAAGCACTGAGTTTTGTACCCACTTGCAGCGAAAGTGTGCGAGCTATGCCGGTATCAACGAAGTAAAAGCGAGGTGCTGCGTGGACTTGCTGCCGAATGGAGCGGGAGTACGGCTCAAGCAGCACCGCTAGGTGGGTTTCCTCTAAAATCTGAAAGTAAGTTTGTACCGTCTTTATATCGACGCCAACCACTGTAGCAACGCGTGAGTAATTAATGAGTCGAGCATTGTGCTGCGCTGCGACCTCGAGAAATTTGCGAAAAGGTTCTAATTTCCTTACGAGGTGCTCGGCCCAAACCTCCTCTTTTAAATAGGTTTGCCCGTACGCACGGAGAAAGCGGATGATGGATTGATCACCGGAGCGCTGCCAAACTTGCGGTAATAGTCCAAATCTGATCGCCTTCTCAAAATCAAAATGCGCTCCTAGTTCTCGGTAGCTAAATGGGTACAAATTAAAATACAGCGCACGACCTGCCAAAAGATTCGCTCCCGCCATCTTGAGCTTGCGAGCGCTCGATCCGGTGAGGATGAATTTCTGTGGGACCTTTTTGTCCTCGATCAGGTGGTGAACGATGTCACACAGCTTGGGTACCTTCTGAATTTCATCGATAAAAACATGGGTAATGTTTTCACTTAAGGCGGTCACTTCGCCTATCAAAGCGTCAGGATCCCGGGCTAATCGACTTTCGTGACGATCCAACAGGAGATTGATTGTGTGGACGCTGGAGAAATGTGACTTTATCAACGTGCTTTTTCCAGTGCCGCGGGCACCAAAAAGAAAAAAAGTCTCGTCACTTGGCAGGTTTATCGATCTCGTTAGCAGGACTATACTCCATAATTATCGCCTAATTATGGAGTATAGTCTACTCTAACTCGCTTGGCTAGCCGGAATTGCCACAGTAACGGTTCCCTAATAATACGTGGGTGTCCGGGAATTTGTCTCGCCGGCATCATCAAACCCGCTCACCCTACGCCGCTCACATAAATTGACCCATCCATGCTCACGTAAACTGACCCAGGTAGCTTGTGGTTGGGCGTGTCGGCGAGCAGGTCGCTTACTTGGGTGGCTGGATGCATCGGCCTGATTAAGTGGCG